>NZ_JBNKYW010000022.1:0-4153 GCF_050301095.1 Roseibium sp. | reverse complement strand
TGGCAGCAACCCTCTGCCGAATGACAAAAAGCCGTCCCCGCGATCACGGGAACGGCTTTCCATTTTCTCTTGCCGAGACTTGGCGTCAGGCGCTCTTGTCGACCGTCTGGCCGGCATCGGCCTGCGGCTGCGGGGCAGCTTCCTTCGGCCCGCCCTTGGAGACGCCGACCATGGCCGGACGCAGCACCCGTTCGCCGATCACATAGCCTGCCTGCACCACCTGAACGACCGTGTTGTTCGGCACTTCGGTGTTCGGCACCTCGAACATCGCCTGATGGAAATGCGGGTCGAATTTCTGACCTTCCGGGGTCAGCTTCTTCACGCCGTTCTTTTCAAGCTGATTCAGCAGATCCCGTTCGATCATCTCGACGCCCTCGATCAGGGACGCAACACCGGCATCGGCGTTTTTGCGATCCTCATCGGGAAGAGCTTCCAGGGCCCGGCGCAGGTTGTCGGAAACCGTCAGCATGTCGCGCGCGAAGCCGGACACCGCGTATTGGCGCGCGTCCTTGATTTCCTTCTCCGTGCGGCGGCGAAGATTTTCCATCTCGGCCATCGTCCGGAGCGCGCGGTCCTTCAGGTCGGCATTTTCAGCTCGCAGAACGTCGATCGGATCCACACCGGCATCTCCTTCTGCGGCTTCGGTCTGCGCGGCCTCGGCCTGCGTTTCCGGGGTCACGTCTGAAGGCTGTTCTTCCGGGGTCTTGTTCTCGTCACTCATGAATGTTCCGTTCGGCTTAAACTCTTTGCGGCTGCTTATAGTATCGCTTGCCCGATTTTTCAAAGAGGATCGGCGGCCAAGCCTGAGCCTGCCCGCCGGATGCACTTCTATAACCGGCAGCCGGACAGCCGCGGGATGTCTGGACTTAAAGGGCGCTCTTGATCCAGTCGGACAGCTTGCCCTTCGGAGCGGCACCGATCTGGGTCGCCATCGGCTCACCGTCCTTGAACAGGATCAGCATCGGAATCGAGCGGACGCCGTACTTCATGGCCATGTCCTGGTTCTCGTCGATGTTGAGCTTGGTGATCTTCACCTGGCCATCCATCTCTTCGGAGATTTCTTCCAAAGCCGGAGCGATCATTTTGCAGGGACCGCACCACTCCGCCCAAAAGTCGACGACCACGGGGCTTGAGGATTTCAGGACTTCGTTTTCAAAGGACGCATCGGTGACTTGTGTCGTAGCCATAACAGGATCTCGTATCTTCAGGGGATCACGCCCACCCGATGTGAGCGCACCAGTTGGCACGAACGTAGGTAGCGATCAGCCCGCCGTCAAGCCGATGTGCCGTCCGGACTGAGGCTCTCAAAAGTTTGATCAAGGATCTCATCCGGAATTTCGACAAGGGCAGGTTTGGCAGTCCACAGCAGGCAGGCGGAGATCCGCCTGTCCGGGTAAATCCGCTTCAGCAATTCCCTGTAAACACTGAGCTGCGCGCGGTATTCCAGCGGAATGCCGTCAACCGTCGTCGGCGGAGAAAGATTGGTCTTGTAATCCACAATCACGACCCGGTTTTCGTCGACCAGCAGCCGGTCGATCTGCCCCGAAACCTCCACATCCACGCCGCCGCTGGTCCGAATCGTGCCCACCAGCGGCACTTCCGCCCGGGCCTCCTTTGCAAACAGAGGTGCAAACGCGCTTTCCGTCAAAACCGCCCTGATTTCTTCCAGAAGCTTGCCCCGGAAGCCCTTGAATTCCGGTTTCAGGGCCTGGTCCAGAAAGTTTTCGGCAGCCTGAAGCCGGGCACCATCCGGCAGGCCGGGCAGAAGTTCCAGCAGCCGGTGGATCAGGCGGCCGCGCTCCAGAGGCCAGGACTGCGGCTCCTTGCGCGCCTGAAGCCGTGACAAGGCCGGCACCTGTTCCACCCCTTCCTTTTCCTCCATCGCCTCGAAGGCACGGGACGGCTGCAGGCGCTTTTTCTTCGGCAGCGGCTTCACCGGCGCGCTCAACCAGTCCGGCAACGGCCCGATAGCTTCTCCCTGCGCCTCTCCTGCCGGGCCATGCGCCCCTGAACGTCCTTCGGGTTCGAAGTCGGATTGCTGCCAGCGCCAGGCAATCACGTCGCCCTTGTGGTCCGTCAGCTCACGGGCGCCCGGTTTCAGTGCCCGTTCGACCATGGAATACCAGCAATTTTCATGCGCGCCGCGTTTCGGCTCCCAGCCGCAGACGATCAGCCGGTCTTCGGCGCGGGTCAGCGCAACATAAAGCAGGCGCCGGTATTCTTCCTCCTGCGCGTCCCGCAGAGCCTCAACCGCCTCGTCGTGCCAGGGCGTGCGGTCGGCTTTTGAAGGCAGCCAGACGAGCGCGGGCGGCAGGAGATCATTTTCAAGTCGCCTGCGCGGCAGGAAGGCCGGATCGTGGATGGCGCTGACCGGGGCCGCCCCCGGATCGACCAGAATGACGATCCTGGCCTCCAGCCCCTTGGAGCCGTGCACGGTCATGATCCGCACCATGCCCTTGGTGTTGGTCAGCTCGCGCTTGATCTCGGTCGGGGCCGCCGCCATCCAGGCCAGGAAGCCTTCCAGCCCGGGCGTGCCTGCCTGTTCATAGGCCATGGTCAGTGCCAGGAATTCGTCCAGAACGTCATCGACTTCGACCCCGAGCCGGGCCCTGAACGCTTTTCGCCCGCCATCGGCGCCGAGCAGCCGGGCGTAGAATTCGTAAGGTGGCACAAAGTCGGCACGGGCACGCCAGTCTTCCAGCCTCAACCGCACGCTCTTCCATTTTTCGCAGGTGTCCGAGCGCTTGACCAGCATCTGCCACAAGGTTCCGGGCCGGACCTTTTCCGCCGACTCGCGCGCAACCTCCAGAAGATCCGCGTCGGTGAGATCGAACAGCGGGCTTTTCAGGACACAGGCAAGCGACAGATCGTCTTCCGGCAGCAGCAGGAACCGCCCGAGCGCCGCGAGGTCCTGAACCGCGATGTGATCGGTCAGCACCAGCCGGTCGCTGCCGGCCGCCGGTATGTCGAGTTCCTTGAGCTCACGGTTGAGCGCTTCGACAAAGGGGCCGCGCTTGCGCACCAGGATCATCACCTCCCCCGGTTCGGCGACGCCGTCGCGCATCCAGCTGGCGATTTCGCCGGCAATCCGCCTGGCAACCTTCAGCATCGGACTGCCCGAACCGACGTGATCGATCGGCTGCCGCCAATCCTCGGACGCCTCGATCTCCGCTTCCGCCTCCAGCGGCCAGAGATCGACAATGCCGGGGTCCCGGCGGATCGCCTCGTGGACGGGGGCCGCGATTTCCTGCGACAGGCCTTTGTGGGCACTGACGTCCTGGAACACTCTGTCGACCGCACCCAGCACGTCCGGGGTCGAGCGGAAGGAAAGCTGCAGATTGACGGAATAAAACTCCTGCTCCGCCGCCGCCGCCTTGCTGGAGAATGCGCGACGCATGGCGTCGAAATAGGCCGGAACCGCCCCCTGAAAGGAGTAGATCGACTGCTTTTCGTCACCAACGGCAAAGAGTGTCCGGATGCGCTCATGGGCACCCTCGCCGACGAAGAATTCGGAAGCCAGGGACTGCACCACTTCCCACTGGCGCGGGCTGGTGTCCTGGGCTTCGTCCACCAGAATGTGGTCGAGCCCCTGATCGAGCTTGTATTGCACCCACTGCGCTGCATCGGATTTCTGCAACAGCGTCGCGGTCTTGACCACCAGATCCTCGAAATCGAGGTAGCCCCGGGCGATCTTGGCGCGCTCGTAGTGACGAATGACGGCATCGGCGAGACGCAGAAGCGCCCTTGTCCCTTCGAAGGTCGCAACCTTGCGGCGCTCGTCCAGGAGAGTCATCAGGCGCTCTTGTTCGGAGAGCAGCGCCTCGGTCATCTCGGGGAAGTTTTCTGCAACCTTCTTCGTCGCTAGGGATTTCCGGGGTTCCAGTTTCGAGGTCAGGAATATCGGCAGCCAGGCTTCCCGGAAGGCAGTAGGATCCTTCAGGCTTTCCGCCCTGACCAGATCGTCGGCCCGTGTCTGATCGGTCTTGCTGCCTGTTGCAAGAGCCTCCGCATAGCTGAGGCAGGCATTGCGGTCGAAGGGGCATCCGGCCTTGAAACACAGATCGAAGTCGGTAAGCCGGGCTGAGGGATCGACCTCCAGGAGTCCGGCAAGTTCGCCAAGGGCAAGCTCCAGATCCCCGGCATCGACCGTCCA
>NZ_JBNKYW010000021.1:0-8083 GCF_050301095.1 Roseibium sp. | reverse complement strand
GGAACCCTTGTCGGCGACATAACCAAACTCGACGTCGATGCCATCGTCAATGCCGCCAATTCGTCCCTTTTGGGCGGGGGCGGTGTCGACGGGGCGATCCATCGTGCCGCAGGGCCGGAGCTCGTGCAGGAGTGCCGGCTGCTTGGCGGCTGCAAAACCGGTCAGGCGAAAATCACCAAAGGCTACCGCCTTCCCGCCCGGCACGTCATTCACACCGTCGGCCCCGTCTGGCGCGGCGGCCGGGACGGCGAACCGGAACTGCTGGCAAGCTGCTACGAAAACAGCCTTCGCCTCGGTCATGAACACGGCTGCCGAACCTTCGCTTTCCCGGCGATTTCGACCGGGATCTACGGCTATCCCGCCGATCTTGCTGCCGGAATTGCTGTCGGCACCGTCAACCGCATGCTGACCGAACTTATCGAAATCGAACGTGTCACACTCGTAGCCTTCAACGCAGAAAGCCATGCCCACTTGATTACCGCGCTTGGGAGGGCGGAAGACTGATGTTCAAGAAAATCCTCATTGCCAACCGTGGCGAGATCGCCTGCCGGGTCATGGCAACCGCAAAACAGCTCGGCATCAAGACGGTCGCCGTCTATTCGGATGCGGATGCAAAAGCCAAGCATGTCGCCATGGCGGACGAGGCCTACTGCATCGGACCGGCGCCGGTCGCCGAAAGCTATCTGAAGGTGGACCGGATCATCGAGGTCTGCCGCAAAAGCGGCGCGGAAGCCGTTCACCCCGGCTATGGTTTCCTGTCGGAAAATCCGGACTTCGTGGACGCGCTTGAAAAAGCCGGCATTGCCTTCATCGGTCCGAGCGCCAAATCCATCCGCGCGATGGGTCTGAAGGATGCCGCCAAGGCCCTGATGGAGAAGGCCGGCGTTCCGGTCGTTCCCGGTTACCATGGCGACAACCAGGACCCGGACTTCCTGAAGGCCCGGGCTGACGAGATCGGCTATCCCGTACTGATCAAGGCCCGTGCCGGGGGCGGCGGCAAGGGCATGCGCCGCGTCGACGATCCGAAGGACTTTGCCGACGCCCTGAAAGGCGCCCAGCGTGAGGGTGAGGCAAGCTTCGGCGACGGCCGGGTGCTGATCGAAAAATACCTGACCAAGCCACGCCACATCGAGATCCAGATCTTCGGCGACAGCCACGGCAATGCCGTCCATCTGTTTGAGCGCGACTGCTCGCTGCAGCGCCGCCACCAGAAGGTGATCGAGGAAGCACCTGCCCCCGGCATGCCGGAGGAGATGCGCCGCGCCATGGGCGAGGCCGCAGTGACAGCCGCCAGGGCCATTGACTATTCGGGTGCGGGCACCATCGAATTCATCGCCGATGTCTCCGAGGGCCTGAAGTCAGACCGCTTCTATTTCATGGAAATGAACACCCGCCTTCAGGTGGAACACCCTGTCACGGAGATGATCACCGGCGAGGACCTGGTGGAATGGCAGCTGCGCGTTGCCTCCGGAGAAGCCTTGCCGAAGCGCCAGGAGCAGCTTTCCTTTGACGGCTGGGCCTTCGAGGCGCGGCTCTACGCGGAAGACGCACCGAAAGGCTTCCTGCCCGCCATCGGCACGCTGGAGCACCTCGCGTTGCCAGAGGACAGCGCCCGCGTCGACAGCGGCGTGCGCTCCGGTGACGAAATCTCACCCTATTATGATCCGATGATCGCCAAGGTGATCGTTCATGGTCCCACGCGCGAGGCCGCCCTCGGCAAGCTGCTCGCCAGCCTCGAGGCGACCGAGGTCGCGGGCTGCGTCACCAATGCCGCCTTCCTGGCCGCGCTCTGCCGCCACGACGGCTTCGCGAAAGGTGACGTCGACACCGGCCTGATCGACCGGGATCTGGAAAGCCTGATCCGGGAACCGGAAGTGCCGGAAGACGCCGTCGCCCTCGCCGCCCTCACCGCCCTCGGCCTGACAAGACCCGCGGCCGGAAACGATCCCTTCGAGACGCTCGCAGGCTGGCGGATCTGGAGCGCTTCGCGCCAGTTTGCCCTGCTCGAAGTCGCCGGGGAGCGCAGGGACGTGGAGGTGCATGCTCGCGGTCACCAGCGGTTTGCCATGCATCTGAAAGGCGGCATCCGCGACTATACCCTGATCAATGTGGACGGCGGCACCATCACCTATGAAAGCGAAGGCCACAGGGCCCGCGCCGTCGTCGTGAAGGGCAGCAAGGGCCTGACCGTGTTCCTGAACGGTAATGCCTTCCCGGTCAGCCTGCCGGATGCGCTGAGCGCTGATGAGGAAGCCGCCGGTGCGGGCGACCAGCTGGTTGCACCGATGCCGGGCCTCGTCAAGGTGCTGACCGCAAAGGCGGGAGACACGGTTTCCAAGGAGCAGCCGCTGGTGATCCTGGAAGCAATGAAGATGGAACACACGCTGAAGGCACCGCGGGACGGGGTGATTGGCGAGGTTCTGGTCTCCGAGGGCGAACAGGTCACTGACGGCACCATCCTTCTGGCCCTTGCGGAGGAAGAAAGCGATGCTGCTGCCTGAGGCTGAAAGTTACGAAGACCTGATCAGCCGGTTCGGCTGGGACATTCCGGACCGGTTCAACATCGGCGTTGCCGTCTGCGACGACTGGGCCGCCCGTGAACCTGAGCGCGAGGCGCTGGTCTTCGTGGAGGAAAACGGCGACACGGCCAGTTACAGCTATGCGGATCTCCGGCGCCTGTCGAGCCAGCTCGCCAATCTCTTCACAAGCCGGGGCGTGCAGGCGGGCGACCGGATCGGCGTTCTCCTGCCGCAGTGCCCGGAAACCGCCTATGCCCATATCGCCGCGCTGAAACTCGGCGCGATCACCATCCCGCTCTTCACGCTTTTCGGCGAGGAAGCCCTTGAATACCGGCTGCGTGATTCAGGCGCCAAGGTCGTCGTGACCGACCGGACGGGTGCCGCCAAGCTGGAGAAACTGCGGGACGCCCTGCCCGAGCTCACCACCGTCTTCTGCATAGACGGCGAAGACGGCAGCGCGCTGGATCTCGCCAGTCACATGGCCGGGCACGAGGACATGTTCCGCCCCTTCGACACAGGGCCGGATGATCCGGCGGTCATCATCTACACCTCCGGCACCACCGGCCAGCCCAAGGGCGCCCTTCACGGACACCGGGTGCTGCTCGGCCATCTGCCCGGCGTGGAGATGAGCCATGACTTTCTCGGCCAGCCCGGCGACCGCATCTGGACGCCGGCCGACTGGGCCTGGATCGGCGGCCTGCTCGACGTGCTGATGCCGGCGCTTTATCTCGGCGTGCCGGTGGTCGCCTGCCGCTTCCGGAAATTCACCGCCGAGGCGGCTTTCCAGCTTTTGCAGGACCAGAAGATCCGCAACACCTTCCTGCCGCCGACCGCGCTGAAGATGATGCGCCAGGTGGAAGAACCTGAAAAACGCTGGACGCTCAATCTGCGTTCCGTCGCCTCGGGCGGCGAAACCCTCGGCGCCGAACTGATCGACTGGGGCCGCAGAACCTTCGGCCTGACGATCAACGAGTTCTACGGCCAGACCGAATGCAACATGATCGTCTCCAGTTGCTCGCAGGTCATGGAAGCGCGCCCCGGCATTATGGGCAAGCCTGTTCCCGGTCACCTAGTCAGCGTCGTCAGCGATGCCGGCGAGGAGCTGCCGGTGGACACTCTCGGCAATATCGCGGTCAAGCGGCCCGACCCGGTCATGTTTCTCGGCTACTGGAACAACCCTGAAGCAACGGAAAAGAAATTCGCCGGAGACTGGCTGCTGACCGGCGACACCGGCATGAAGGATGAAGACGGCTGGATACGGTTCGTCGGGCGGGACGACGACGTCATCACCTCGTCCGGCTACCGCATCGGCCCCGGTGAAATCGAGGACTGCCTGATCAAGCATCCGGCGGTTGCCATGGCCGGTGTTGTCGGCAAGCCCGACCCGCAGCGCACGGAAATCGTCAAGGCCTTCATCATGCTGAAGGCGGGCGCTGCCCCGTCAGATGACCTCGCGAAGGAAATCGCCGATTTCGTCAAGACGCGCCTTGCCGCCCACGAATACCCGCGCGAGATCGAATTCGTCGACGCCCTGCCCCTGACGACGACGGGCAAGGTCATCCGCCGTGAGTTGCGCGCAAGGGCGGAGCAGGAAGGATGAGGATTTCCTCCATACGTCATTCCGGACAAGCGCCCGGCATTTCCTCGTCATCCCTGCGCAGGCAGGAGTCCAGTCTTCTCAAAATACAATGAGCCCCAACATGTCTGACTTCGTCACCCTCTTCGAAATGGGTCCGCGCGACGGGCTGCAGAACGAAAAGCTCTTCGTGCCGACGGCGCAGAAGATCGAACTGGTCGACCTTCTGTCGAAATGCGGCTTCCGCAAGATCGAGGTCACCAGCTTCGTCAGTCCGAAATGGGTGCCACAGATGGCCGACGCCCAGGAGGTGATGGAAGGCATCTACCGGCATCCGGCCGTGGTCTATTCGGTCCTGACCCCCAACGTGAAAGGCTACACAGCGGCCAAACGCGTCTCGGCGGATGAAGTCGCGATCTTCGGCTCGGCCTCGGAGGGCTTCTCGAAAAAGAACATCAACTGCTCCGTCGCCGAAAGCATAGAGCGCTTCAGGCCGCTCCTGGAAAAGGCGCATGAGGACGGTATCCCCGTGCGCGGCTACGTGTCCTGCGTCACCGACTGTCCCTATGACGGCCCGACTCCGCCCGAAAAGGTTGCCGAAGTGGCCGCCCAGCTGTTTGAGCTTGGCTGCTATGAGATTTCGCTCGGCGACACCATCGGCGCGGGCACGCCGCAGACCATCGCCGCCATGCTGGATGCCGTCCTGACGGCAGTGCCGGCGGAGAAACTGGCCGGGCACTACCACGACACCAAGGGCCGGGCGCTGGAGAACATCGAAGTCAGCCTGGAAAAGGGCCTCAGAACCTTCGACAGTGCCGTCGGCGGCCTCGGCGGCTGTCCTTATGCACCGGGCGCAAAGGGCAATGTCGCCACCGAAGCGGTGGTCGGACTGATGAATGAAAAGGGATATGAGACGGGCATCGATCTCGACGCCTTGTCAGCGGCAAGCGCATTTGCCCGCAGCCTCAGGAGCGTTGACGCATGAGTTTTGAGACGATCTCAATTACCGCCGACGAGCGCGGCGTCGCGACGCTGACCCTGGACCGGGCCGAAAAGCACAATTCCCTGTCGGCGAGGATGATTGCCGAACTGACCGACGCCGCGGCCCAGCTGGCGGCGGATCCGAGGATCCGCATCGTGGTCCTGACGGGTGCGGGGGCGAGCTTCTGCGCCGGCGGCGACCTCGGCTGGATGCGCGAGCAATTCGAGGCCAGCCGCGAAACCCGCATGTCGGAAGCCCGCAAGCTCGCCACGATGCTGAAAGCCCTCAACGAACTGCCGAAACCGCTGATCGGCCGCGTCCAGGGCCAGGCCTTCGGCGGCGGCATCGGCATGATGAGCGTCTGTGACACGGTGGTGGCGGTCGACAGTGCCAAATTCGGTCTGACGGAGGTGCGCCTCGGCCTGATCCCGGCAACGATCAGCCCCTATGTGCTCGCCAGAATGGGCGAGGGCAAGGCCCGCCGCGTCTTCATGTCCGCCAGAATCTTCGGGGCCGTGGAAGCAAGGGACCTCGACCTGGTGGCCCGGGTGGTTCCGGAAACCGACCTGGACGAAGCGATCGAGCAGGAGATCAAGCCCTATCTCTCTGCCTCCCCCGCAGCCGTTGCCGCATCGAAGGCGCTGGCCCGGTCGCTCGGCATGGCCATCACCGAAGAGATTATCGAGGACACCATCCGCCGTCTTGCGGACACCTGGGAAACCCCGGACGCCCGGGAAGGCATCTCGGCCTTCTTCGAAAAGCGGAAACCTGCCTGGACGGTGAGGTGACGCGCTTCACTATTCCCTCTCCCTCAGCCTGAGGAGGACCTTTTGGTCCGTCCCTAAGGATGGGCGGCAGACTTCAGCGCAAGTGCCCCATCCTTCGAGACGGTGCTACCGCACCTCCTCAGGATGAGGCTGAGTGTGCAGTGCCGGGCGTTCAGAGCCGAAAAACTTTCGCCCGCCTCAGTGGCCGGCGCTGCGGCGCGCATGCTCGATCAGGGCGGCGATGCGGGCGACTTCCTTCTGCTCCGACCTGGGCGGCTCTTTTTCCGGGCCGCCGTACATGCGCTCCCGGCGCTCGCGGATTTTCTTGCGCTGGAATTCGCTGATCCCTTCCGGCAGATCAATGCCTGCCCGGTCGATACTGATCAGAATGCGCTGGAGGTCCGGAAGGAGCTCGGAAGACATCGTGAAAGTCGCGCCGTCCCGGCGCTTGAAGACAAGCGTCTTCGTGCTCTCCGCACCATTCAGAAGCACGGCGGACCGGCGGCCGATTGATCCGACGGTCGATTGAAACAGGGCCACCCAGCCAGCGGCCTGCCAGAGGCGCACCTCGATCTTCTTAAGTTCCTCGTATTGCACACGAACCCTCAGACCGAACTGGGTGAATTCAAATCCGTTGGAGAAGAAACGGACCCAGGAGGTTTCCTGGCGCACGGCCACTGTAAAGACGAGAAAGGAGGCGGAGGCGGGCAGCAGGCAGAGCAGGGCCAGGAACGCCAGCCCGCCGGAAGCCTCTACCATGCCGATGATGGCAAGCGGAAAGAACACGATGCCCAGAAGAAAACCGGTCAGGTCAAGCGCGGCCACCGAGGGTTTCGAGACGGGCGTCACCGCGCCCGACGGCGCGCGCTGTTTGGGCAGGGCGGCGTAAATACCGGCGGCGGCCGCCAGGCACAGAAGGCTGCTCAGCACCGACATGAAGAAATACCCGCCGACGACGGCAAGAACGCCCAGGCTCAGAGGAATAAGCCGGCGAGTAAATTCAAGTTTTGCAGTTTTACCCACGCCGCTCTCCGTGCGCCCAAACAGCGAAATCGAAATAACTCGGGAAGACTTACTGATTCTTCCATTGAATCAATTGAGCCGGTCCAAATCAAGCGGCAGTTGCGGCAATCCAGAATCAAAGTAACTTTCAGGCAAATCCCGATCGGAAAAACTGACAAGCCGGAGGGTCCAAAGCCCTGGAAGAACGGCGGTGGTGTCAGGACACTTTCTTTTCACGCGACAGAAAACTGAACATGTCGCGCTCTTTTCCGAACTTCGGTGCTTCCAGTTCCAGAAACTGGTGCATGATCGTGTCGATGTCATCCGCATTGAACGGTTTTTTCAGGAAACCGGAAATGCCGACGAAGGCCGCGGAGCGCTCCAGATAAGTCGTGTCGTTGGTGGACATCATGTAGATGCCGATCTTGCTGGACAGGGAGCGAATGGATCCCGCCAGTTCGATGCCGTCGCATCCGGGCATGTGAAAATCGGTCAGGACCAGCTTGAACCTGCCGGACGACAGCGCCCTGAGCGCCGCCTGCGCACCGTCCGCTTCCGATATCTCGAAATCGAACCGGCTGCTTTCCAGGACCTTCCGGGTCAGCTTCCGCATGGTCGCGCTGTCGTCGACGATCAGGATCGGATAGGTGGTCGTCATCTTCATGTAGGTCGAGACGATTTCCGAGACCTCGTCCTGCCGGAAGGGCTTTTTCAGGAAGTGATAGGCACCGAACCGCCTGAGCGACGCCGCCATCTCGTTGTCGAGCTGACTGGAAGTCACCACCGCGAGGCAATCGCGCGATTTCGTCCCGGACATGGCCTTGACGACTTCCGGCCCGTCCAGGCCCGGCATGTTCACATCGATGAAGGCCAGGTCGATCTGTTTCTTCTGCAGAACCTCGAGGGCCGCCCGGCCATTGTCGACATTCTCGATTTCGATGTAGCGCTTGCAACGGTGAACGTTGATGCCGTCGTTGACGACCTCCCGAGCGACGCCGCTGTCGTCCGCAACCAGTATGCGTATCATCTTGTGAAGCAAGTTCGATCACCTCTGTGCATCAGGGTGCAGGCGCATTTCACCCTCATTCGGGCGTCTGAACCCCTGGCTGCCTCGACCAATGGCCTCGGTTAAATTTACAATGATAGTAAATTTCGAAATGTATATTTTCAGTTACCGTCCAATTTTCACGCGAAATAGACAAAGATATATTTGAAGATCCGAATATGTATTTTCATA
>NZ_JBNKYW010000020.1:0-14113 GCF_050301095.1 Roseibium sp. | reverse complement strand
TGCGACGCTGCTGACGGCCGCCTTCACGTCCTCGGGCAGACCGTTCCAGGTTTCGAGCGCGGTGGTCAGATAGGTCGGCGAATAAACGTGACCCGTGAGGCTCAGATATTTCTGAACTTCCTGGAAATTGGCACCGACGATGTTGGTCAGAGGGTTCTCCTGACCGTCCATCGTACCGGTCTGCAGGGCGACGAACACTTCGGAAAAGGCCATCGGCGTCGGATTGGCACCCCATTCCTTGAACATCGACACGCGCCATTCGGAAGAAGGCGTGCGGATCTTCAGGCCGTCCAGATCGGCCGGCGTGTTGATCGGGCGGCTGTTGTTGGTGATTTGCCTGAAGCCGTTTTCCCAGGTGGAAATGACATGCAGTCCGGCGGCTTCCGCCTTGGGAGCCAGCTCCGTCTTGACGAGATTTGTGTCAATCGCCTTCAGGTGCTCACGGTCCTGGACAAGGAACGGCATGTCGAACAGGGCGAATTCAGGTGCCACGTTCGTCATGATCGAGGAGATCAATGTGAACTGAACGGTACCGAGACGGAGCTTCTGCATCAGCTCTTTCTCGTCTCCGAGCTGAGCGTCGGCGTAAAACTCGATCTTGTGCGCATCGCCAAGACGGGCTTGGAGGTCGTCAGCGAATTTCTGGGCACTGCGGCCCTGGAGGCTGTTCGACGCCGCGCCCACCGCAACGATATAGGTATCGGCATGAGCCGCGGCCGCGCCAAAGGTAAAGACGGACGCAAGCAGCCCCGCGCAAAGGCTTTTGTGCAACTTATTCATACTGTCTCCTCCACTTTCAGGACCCGCAAGTTGGATTGGTGGCGGATCCCCAATAGCAGTCGGTCTATCTGAAAACAGGATAGCCGAATAATGGGAATGTCGGATCGGTCGATAACCAAATGGAATTGATTGGGGTGCTTTTGAAAACCAGCCTGGTTGCATCTAACTTGCCCTGCGGTGCCGGCGATCGAACCCATTCCGCTTCAGTTGCATCAAATACGTCACAAACGGCTGCAAGGATCGGACTGGTGATAACAAGTCGGATAGACGGCGTTCCGATATGTCTACCCGAGGGGCGAAAACCCGGGAAATTCAAGCATGCATTATGGGGAGACCTCAAGGGTCCGGCATGATAGGTCCGCCAATCCCCGGAACGTCGTCGCAATCGTACCTTCGCTGATGTTACCTGCGGGCCGAAATACTTTGACTGCGTAAACACATGAGGGGCGTTCGGACCGAAAACAGGTTCGTTGTGGCGGCGCTCCAGTTTCACGGCTCAGGAATGTTCACCAATGTATCTCCTGTGTTAACAGCCAAAAGCATGTCTCACCGTGCTCCCGCAGAGACTTGCGAGCGGGAACTGAACCAGCCGCTCAAAACTGCGCGACGGGTTCACGGAGGTTGATCCAGGTGCGATCGGCCGGAAATGGATGTCGTTGAACTCTCATGCTTCAACGACACCGGTCTTTGGCCGCGCAATGTTTGGATTGTCATTGAACGCCCGGTCCGGCCGGAGCAGCAGAGAAGCCGGAGGCGAACTGTGACCTGGTGCCGCCGAACGGCCTTGAAACCCGCAAACGCTTTGCAAAATTTGGCGGAAAACGCTCGGATTTAACCCGTGAATTTCGGCAAGAACGCCCACGACGTTTGCGGACATGGACTGCGTAAACGGTTGTTTTTTGGAAGAGTGATGGTGCTGCAGGAGAGATTTGAACTCTGTGTTTTTCATTAATAACTTAATGATTGCAATTAGTTGTCAGGTGTGGGGTTTGGTTTTTGTAAATGCATTTTGTATACGTCTTTGTTGTCGATAACGCCCGCACATTTTCACGTGCAGGCGTTGTTTTTCCGTCAAGTCAATTTCCGTTGCTGTCGTGCGACCGTTCAATCAGGTCGACGCCCATCTGCCGGAACAGGTCCAGATAATCCAGCAGGACCCAGTTCTCCATGATCTTGCTTTCCGAGCAGCGATAGAAGTCCATGACCCTGAGCGTCAGGGACTTGCCGGTCGCCTTCACGCCCAGGTAGTCGCCCTGGTGCGTCATTGTCATCGAAGGCCAACCGCTGACGGCGGCAAAGTTGCCATCACCGATGCGGCAATAGTGATTACCGCCGACGCGGTCCGGGAAGGCAGTGAGGAAGGCCGCGCGGTGATCCTTTTCGAACCCACTCCAGCGGTAATTGGAACCGATGCCACCAGGGCCGTACCACAGCATGTCGTCATGCCAGTAGCCGTCATCTCCCGTCTGACCCTTCGAGGTAAAGGTTTCCGGATCGAAAGCCTTGAGGTCGGCCAGCATTGCCTCGCAAAGGTCGAGTGTCTTTTCCCCGTCCGCCTGACCGGAAGGTAGAACGCCATCGTGCGTCGCGGGGCCCGGAAAGAGCATTTCCGTACCGAGCTTACGGGGCAGGGGGAAGCGTCCCGCCTGACGCATGAGGTCAAGCAGGTCAATGATGATCCTGGCCTCCGAAATGCGACCGTCCGGTTCGACGCGGTAGAACTCGCCGGATCGCAGGAATGCAAGGTGGCCGGACGGCCGGACTCCGAACAGCGGCTTTTCGAAATTGCCGACATAGTGGGTCACGCTGGCAACCCAGTGTCCGCCGGGCGCGCGCCGGTTAGGTCCGCCGATAAAGATCTCGTCCCGCCGCCGCACATTGGAAAGGGCTGCCTTGAGCGGTTCGAAAAATCCTTCAATCACGGCTTCCCGGCGGTCAAGCCGGTTGACGGGATATGCCACATCGAACACCGCGTCTTCGGACAAGTGCCTGGCAAAAAGGGCTTTTGCTTCGTCGGCCGAGGCCGTGAGGATGGTGTTCAGGAAAGTGTAGGGCGCGCGCCGGAAGTCTGACATCTGAGAGCCTGTGAGTGTTGGAACGCAGGAGGCATGATCGCCGATTTGCATTCGTATGCAAAAAAAGATTGCCAAATCTCATTCGCTGTGTCTAGATATTTTGCATACGAATGCAAATTTGGCCCGCGGACGAAATCAGGAGGGGACGCAGTGGCTGAAATTCAGCTCAAGAACGTATCGAAACGCTGGGGGGCATTTGTCGGCGTCGACAGTTTCGACCTGACCATTGCCGATCGTGAGTTTCTTGTCCTGCTCGGCCCATCCGGTTGTGGCAAGACAACGACCATGCGGATGATCGCCGGTTTGGAGGATGCCACGGACGGCGAGATCGTTATAGGTGACCGCGTCGTCAACGATCTCGACCCCAAGGACCGGGACATAGCCATGGTGTTTCAGTCCTACGGCCTCTACCCGAACATGAATGTCTACGAGAACATTCGCTTTCCGCTGAAAGTCCGCAAGATCGACCCGGCCTCTCATGACGAGCGGGTGATGCGGGCGGCTGAAATGGTCGAGTTGACGGATTTCCTGCATCGCAAGCCGGCGGAACTGTCCGGTGGCCAGCGTCAGCGCGTGGCTTTGGCGCGCGCCATCGTGCGCGAGCCGAACGTCTTCCTGATGGATGAGCCGCTGTCGAACCTTGACGCCAAGCTGCGCGTCTCGACCCGGGCCCAGATCAAGAACCTCCAGCATGAGCTGAAGGTGACCACGATTTACGTGACGCACGACCAGATCGAGGCGATGACGTTGGCGGACCGGGTCGTGGTGATGAAAAGCGGGGTCATTCAGCAGGTCGGAACGCCGACCGACATCTATGACAAGCCCGCCAACACGTTCGTCGCCGGATTTATCGGCTCCCCGGCCATGAACCTCATGGAAGGCATGCTGAATGACGGAACCTTTAGCGGCAAGAATGTCTCGATCAGCGGCCTTCCCGGTCCTGACGGTCCAGTCGTGTTGGGCTTTCGCGCGGAGGATGCGGCTGTGGCCCGACCGGGCGAAAGTGCCGAGATCAGCGCACCGGTATACACCATGGAACTGCTCGGCGACGCCACCATGATCACCGTCAAGGCCGGAGGCGCGCTGGTCTCCGTGAAGGCGCTCAAGGATTTCCGTATCGAGATAGACGAGACCGTCGGTCTCAGGGTTCCGGCGGATATTTGCCACCTATTCCACCACGAGACGGGCGCGCGCATCGACGCCTGAATACCCGTCCAGCCGGCGTAATGCCAACCAAACCAGAGGCGCCAAAAGGCGCTTGGAACAGCAGGGAGACCTGAGAGATGTTGAAGAAATTGCTTCTTGCCGGCGCCATGTCGCTGGCGGTCACAGGGGCGGCGAGCGCCTGCGACTTTGAAAACACGGTGCCTGTAAAGTCGCTGACCGCGGGCTTCGAAGCCTGGAAGGCCGTGACGGACTACATGGCCAAGTGCGGTAACTTCGAGGCAGAACTCGACCAGGAGTTCCGCACGAAACAGCCGGCCGCCTTTGCGGCCGACCCGGCGCTCTACCAGATCGGTGGCGTCGCCAACGGAACTCTGGTCCCGCTGCTCAATGAGGGCACGATCCGTCCGCTGGATGATCTCGTTGAAAAATACGGTCAGAACCTGACCCCGAACCAGCTCATCAAGATCGACGGAAAAATCATGGCGGTCGCCATGATGGTCAATGCCCAGCATCTGATGTACCGCGAGGACATTCTGACGGATCTCGGCATACCGGTGCCGAAAACCTATGACGAAGTGCTGGCTGCGGCTGAGAAGATCAAGGTGGCCGGGGTGGTTGACTATCCGATCGGCGGCACCTTCAAGACCGGCTGGAACCTCGGCGAGGAATTCGTGAACATGTATCTGGGCATGGGCGGAGAGTTCTACGCTGACGACAACAGCCCGACCATCGAGAACGAGCAGGGCGTCGCAACGCTGGAGATGCTCAAGAAGCTGACCGACTACATGGATCCGGAATATCTGGTGTCCGACAGCACCTACGTCCAGCAGCAGTTCCAGCAAGGCAAGATTGCCATGGCAAACCTGTGGGCCTCGCGTGCCGGCGCCATGGACGATCCGGATGAATCCCAGGTGGTCGGCAAGGTCAAGATGGCCGGTGCGCCCACGGCGGACGCCCGCGCCGCGTCGACCCTTTGGTGGGACGGCATCGTGATTGCCAAAAACGCAACCGACGAGCAGGCGGAAGCCGCTTTCCGCGTTGCCATGAACGGCATGACACCGGAAATGGTGAAGGCAAACAACGACGTGGCTGTCTGGCTGGTTCAGGGATATGAGCCAGGACCGCTCTCGCTCGGTGTGGTGCAGACTGCCGAAGCCGGCGCCGTGCCGTATCCGGCAAGTTCACAGATGGGCCTGATGCATACGGCGCTCGGCAATGGCGTTGCCGATTACCTGACCGGTGCCAAGGACGCCGAAACCACCCTCAAGGACATTGCCGCGGCCTACACGACCTCGGCCAAGGAAGCCGGACTGATCAAGTAATTCGGCGGCAACTTGGGAGAGGGTGTTCCGCTCTCTCCCATCAACTCAATGGACACACAAGCAGGGGAGGGCTGCATGAAATTCAAGACCTTTGCCGCATTTGTCGGCCCGTCCATATTTCTCATGCTGCTCTTCATAGCCGCGCCGCTCGTCAGCGTTTTCATGCAGAGTTTCTATATTACGCAGCCGGTCTTTGAGACCGTCGAAGTTGAGACCTGCACACCCGGGTTTCCGACGCAGACCTGCGTGACCGAAACCAAGACCCAGCCGGTGCTGGGCGAAGACGGCAAGGTCGTCACGGCCGTCAAATATGTCGGGCTGCAAAGCTACCGGAACGTCCTGGAGCCGGACCGGGCCTGGCAGGCCCTGAAAGCACTGGACTTCAAGGCGTTTCTGACCATCGACTTCTGGAAGGCGCTTCGGTTCACCCTGACCTTCACACTGGTAACGCTTCCCCTCGTGATAGGTGCCGGTCTGGCGATCGCAATTACGGTCAATAACGCCACCCGTCTGATACGTGGCCCCATCATCTTCGTGTCGCTTCTGCCGTTCATCATCACGCCCGTCATCGGCGCCCTGTCCATCCGTTGGCTGTTCATCGGCGACGGCATCATGACCGCTTTCCTGGAATGGTGGCTCTCGCGCGACATTTCCATGTTTGCGCAGGGCTGGACCATCGAGCTCCTCATGATGTTCTACCGGGTCTGGCATGTGGCGCCCTTCGCCTTCGTCGTCTTCTATGCCGGCCTGCAGACGGTCAACCAGGACACACTTGAATCGGCGGTCATCGACGGAGCCAGCCGCTGGGAACGGCTGCGCTATGTCGTCATACCGCATCTGATGCCGCTGATCGTCTTCATCTCGCTGATCCACCTGATGGACGCTTATCGGGTGTTCGAGGAGATCGTCGGCTTCTCCAGCCAGGCGCACCGGATTTCGCTGCAATGGCTGACTTATGACTTCCTGACACCGGACGACAGCGGCAACCGCTCGATCTCCCGCGCATCCGCCAGCGCGATGCTGACCATGATCGGAATTGTCGTTCTGCTGGTGCCGCTGCTGCGCAAGACCTGGCGCGATCACAGGGGAGGACGGGTATGAGCCTGCCGAAATCCATGCAGCAGCCGATAGCGCTGCGCCTTTCTAGCGCCGGTTTCCTGGCATTCTGGTGTCTGCTCGCAAGCTTTCCGATCTTCTGGATCGCGGTCATGAGCTTCAAGGATCCGGTCGACGCCTTCGCCGCCAACCCGCTGGACGTGGTGTTCGGTCCGGAAACCGTCGCGACGGGCCGAGGGCTGTCGATCTTCAGCATCATTGCCGGTATCGCGATGCTGTGGGGAACGGTTCACCTGGCCCTCAACACGCTGCCGAAACTCATCAAGCAGTATAGTCCGCCGCACCTGATCGTTGCCGCTTGGGTCGTGGGAGTACTCGTCTTTGCACTCGCCTTCCTGATCGTCTTTTTCGGCATTCTTCCGCCGGTCCTCGGAGCCTTGAATTCAGTGCTCGGGCCTTTCGGCAAACCGGTCCTCGGCCTCACGACCGAGCATTACCGGGCCGTCTGGGTGGACAATGCCTTCTACGAGAACTTCATCAACTCGCTGATCATCACGGCAGGTGTGGTGACCGTTTCCCTGACCGTCGGCACGCTTGCCGGATATGGCCTTGCCCGATCCGGCTCCGGTCTTGCCTTCTGGATCCTGATCGTGGCGCTTGTCTTCCGCGCCCTGCCGCATTCGGTTCTGGTCGCAGGCTACCTGCCGCCTTTCATCAACTCGGCCGAAATCCTGCGCCCGCTCCTTGGCGATGCCGCGCCGACACTTTACGGCAAGCCATGGGCGGTGATCGCTGTTCTTGTCTCGATCAACCAGCCGTTCACGATCTGGATGTTGCGGTCCTTCTTCCAGAATATTCCGACAGAGCTGGACGAAGCGGCGAGAGTTGATGGCTGCACGCATTTTCAGGCGTTTCGCTGGGTGATCATGCCGGTCATGTGGCCGGGTGTGATCACCACGGGCCTCTTCAGTTTCCTGCTGGCCTACAACGATTATCTGGTCTGCTCGCTGCTGCTGGATGCGCAGAACCAGACCATGGTTCCGGCGATTGCCGGCTATTTCAACCGGGAAACTACCACGACCGATCAGGTCGAGGCGGTAGCGGCCGCCGTCTCCATCACGGCGCCGCTTTTCCTGCTGGTCATGATCTTCCAGCGCCAGATCGTTTCCGGGCTGACAGCGGGAGCGGTCAAGGGATGAGCGTTTTTCCGATCGAACCCTGTCTGGGCCGCCATCCGGCCCGAAACAGGCTGCCCCGTGATCTCCCGTCTGATCCCTGTCCTGTGAGCAAGGAGGATCAGACATACCAAGAGGAGATTTGCAGATGAAGGGATCGCGTCCCGAACAGGCGGTCTTGAGCCGCGGCACGGATATGAGCAAGACGGAAGAAACCCGCAGCGTCATCGAGGGCATGGTGGATGGTCTCAACGATCACCGCATTGCCGACATCGGCGAATTCTTTGCCGAAGGTTTCCACTGGATGGGCAATTTCGGCTGCGGCACCAAGACCGGCCTGAAGGAATTTCAGGACAATTGGCAAAAGCCGTTTCAGGCGGCGTTTTCCGACAAGGTCTGCGTGGATGAGGCGCGGCTTTACATGGGGGAATGGGCGGCTGCCTTCGGCAGGCAGGAGGCAACGCATTCCGGCGAGTTCATGGGCCTCGCCCCGACCGGAAAGCGCGTCGAGATCCGCTACATGGATTTCTGGAAGGTCGAGGACGGCAAGATCGTCGACAACTGGGTGATGGTCGATTTTCCGCATGTTCTGGCCCAACTCGGCAAGGACGTCTTTGCCGGTGAGGGGTGGGAAGCCTTTGACCGCGGCGAGCGTGTTCCGCCCGCGCCGGAGAAGGCCGCTTAAACGGTCACGCGCGGTCTTTCTCCTTGTTTGGAAAGCCGCTTGAATGAAATGCATACGTATGCAAGTGATGACTGGCAAGAGCGCAAACCGGGCCGGATCCGAAAGGAACGTCTTCGGTTCGCGTTTCGAAAGGGAAGAAACATGGCGATTGAATATCTGAAACGCGGCAAGCCGGAAACCGAGCGGTCTGAGGATGACGCCAAGGTCCGCTCCATCGTGGAGGCAACGCTCAAGCAGATCGAAACGCGGGGCGATGCGGCTGTCCGCGACCTGTCGGAAAAGTTCGACAACTATTCGCCGGCCTCCTTCCGGCTTACCCCGTCCGAGATAGAGGCACTGATGAACCAGGTCTCGCCGAGGGACATGGAAGACATCAAGTTCGCGCAGGAACAGGTGCGCAAGTTCGCGCAGGCACAGCGCGACTCCATGCTCGATATCGAGGTGGAAACCCTGCCCGGCGTGATCCTCGGTCACAAGAATATCCCGGTGCAGTCCGTCGGCTGTTACGTGCCGGGCGGCAAATTCCCGATGGTGGCTTCGGCCCATATGTCGGTTGCAACCGCCTCGGTTGCGAAGGTGCCGCGCATCATTGCCGCGACGCCTCCCTTCAAGGGGGCACCCAACCCGGCGGTGATTGCTGCCATGCATCTGGGCGGGGCGCACGAGATCTATGTCCTTGGTGGCATCCAGGCAATCGGTGCCATGGCACTCGGTACGGAAACCATCGATCCGGTGCACATGCTGGTCGGTCCGGGCAACGCCTTCGTGGCGGAAGCCAAGCGCCAGCTCTTTGGCCGTGTCGGCATCGACCTCTTTGCCGGCCCGACCGAGACCATGGTGATCGCCGACGAGACCGTTGACGCCGAAATGTGCGCGACCGACCTGCTGGGGCAGGCCGAGCACGGCTACAATTCGCCGGCAGTGCTGGTCACCAACTCCCGCAAGCTGGCAACCGAAACGCTCTCCGAAATCGACCGGCTTCTGAAAATCCTGCCGACAGCGGACACGGCCTCCAAATCCTGGGAAGACTACGGCGAGGTGATCCTGTGCGACAGCTATGACGAGATGCTTGCCGTCGCCGACGACATTGCGTCTGAACATGTCCAAGTGATGACCGACCGGGACGACTGGTTCCTGGAAAACATGACCTGCTACGGCGCCCTGTTCCTGGGCCCGCGCACCAATGTTGCCAATGGCGACAAGGTGATCGGAACCAACCACACGCTCCCGACCAAAAAGGCGGGCCGCTACACCGGCGGGCTGTGGGTCGGCAAGTTCCTGAAGACCCATTCCTACCAGAAGGTCCTGACGGACGAGGCGGCAGCCGAAATCGGTGCCTATTGCTCGCGGCTCTGCCTGCTCGAAGGCTTTGTCGGTCATGCCGAACAGGCCAACATCCGGGTGCGCCGCTATGGCGGCGCCAATGTCCCTTATGGCGAGGCCGCGGAATGAGCATGGACAGGCATACCCGGCACAAGGTGCTGATCGCCCCGCTCCGGGCCGCGATGTATGACTTCGAGGAGGCCTCCGTCCGCAAGGCACTTGCAGAGGTCTGTGCCCCGGACGTTCTCTTCCGGCTTTGCCATCCCTTTGGCGATACCACCGGTACGGACGCGTTCTACGACAAGGCTTATGCACCGCTTCTCAGGGCCATTCCGGATCTGGAACGCCGCGATACCATCGTCATGGCGGGTCCGACACCGGAAGGGCACGATTGGGTCGGCTGTGGTGGTTACTACACCGGCTCGTTTGAAGGACCCTGGCTCGACATCCCGGCAACCGGCCATCAGGTCGCCATGCGCTTCCACGAGTTCTACCGCTTTGAAGGCGGCAAGGTGGTCGAGTTCCAGGCACTCTGGGACATTCCGGAAGTCATGATGCAGGCGGGCGCATGGCCGATGGCACCGAGCCTTGGCCGCGAATGGCATGTGCCGGGGCCAGCCACCGAGGACGGCATTGTCCCCGGGCCCTATGACGAAGAGGCCGGCCGGGCAACCTGCCAGCACATCATCGACATGCTGGAACACCTGAAGAAACATCCCTCGGAAGGTGGGCCGGAAGTGATGGAAATGCCAAAATTCTGGCACCCGCGCATGAGCTGGTACGGACCGTCCGGCATCGGCACGGGCCGCGGCATCAGGGGCTTCCGCAACTGGCATCAGATCCCGTTTCTGAACGGAATGCCGGATCGCGGGCAGTATGTCGACGATATCGAATACCACTTCTTCGGCGACAGGAACTATGCCGCGGTTACCGGCTGGCCGAACATGATCCAGACCGTCACGCATGACGGCTGGATGGGCATTGCGCCTTCGGGCAAGAAGATCACCATGCGCAGTCTCGATTTCTGGCGCGTGGAAAATGGTCTGATCCGGGAAAACTGGGTTCTGGTCGATCTTCTGGACGCTTACGCCCAATTGGGTGTTGACGTCTTCCACCGGCTTCGGGAATTCAACAAGGCCCGACCGGGCTTTGATCCAGAAACAGGAGTCGCACTGACATGATCGACCTGCCTTCCACTCCCAGTTTTTCCCTTGCCGGCAAGAAGGTGCTTGTGACCGGAGCCTCTTCCGGCATCGGGCTTGCGTGCGCCACCGCGCTTGCGGAAGCGGGGGGCGAGGTCGTGCTGGCCGCCCGGCGCAAGGAAAAGCTCGCCGAAGCTGTCGAGGCTATGTCGGCGAGGGGATGGAAGGCCTCGGCTCTGCAGCTGGACATTGCGGATGTCCTGGAAGTCGAGACCAGCGTCGCGCGGCACGGCCCCTTCGATGTTCTGGTGAACAGCGCCGGTCTCGCCCGACATACGCCGGCGGTGGAGACGACGCCGGAAGATTTCGACGCGGTCATGAACGTCAACCTGCGCGGCGCCTATTTTGTGACCCGGTGCGTCGCCAAAGGATTGATCGCGGCGGGCCGGCCCGGATCTCTCATCAACATGTCCTCCCAGATGGCGCATGTCGGCGGTATCGACAGAGCCGTTTATTGCGCCTCGAAATTCGCGGTCGAAGGTTTTACCAAGGCGATGGCTCTGGAGTTCGGGCCAAAGAAGATCCGTGTCAACACCATCTGCCCGACCTTCATTCGCACGCCCTTGACCGAACAGACCTTCGACAATCCCGAACGGGTCAGGTGGATCGAGGAAAAGATCAAGCTTGGCCGGACCGGTGTCGTCGAGGACATCATGGGCGCGGTGCTTTATCTGGCAAGCGACGCTTCGTCGCTCGTCACCGGAACCTCGCTTTTGGTCGACGGAGGTTGGACGGCGGACTGATGAGCAGCGAGAAAGTCACTTCCATTGAAGTTGCCAAGCGTGCCGGTGTCAGCCAGTCCGCAGTGAGCCGCGTCTTTACGCCCGGTGCATCCGTTTCGCCCAAAATGGCGGAAAAGGTGCTGAAAGCGGCGCAGGAACTCGGGTACCGTCCGAACTTTCTGGCGCGCTCCCTCATCACGGGACGTTCGCGGATCATCGGCCTCGTGGTCGCCTATCTGGACAACCAGTTCTATCCGGACGCCCTGGAGAAACTCTCAAACGCTCTGCAGGCACACGGCTATCATATCCTTGTCTTCATGGTCTCCAACGACGATGCCAGCGTCGACAAGGTCATGGGAGAACTGCTCGACTATCAGGTCGACGGCATCATCACCGCCTCCGTTGCCATGTCCAACGATCTCGCCGCCCGCTGTCAGGCCGCAGGGGTTCCCGTCGTCCTCTTCAACCGCGGCCAGGATGACGCGCGGCTCAATCAGGTCACGTCCGACAACTTCGAAGGCGGGCGCAAGATTGCGGAATTCCTTGTTGCCGGAGGCCACAAACGGATTGCCCATATTGCCGGCTGGTCCGGTTCGTCCACCGGACGGGATCGTGAAGCCGGCTTCCGAGCCGGTCTGAAAACTGTCGGCCAGGAACTCGTTGCCTGCATAGACGGAATGTACAAGCGCGAAGCCGCCGCTGCCGCCGCGCGGGAAATCTTTTCCGCCGAGGACCGACCCGATGCCGTCTTTGTCGGCAACGATCATATGGCTTTCGCGGTGATGGACGTGCTGCGGTCCGAACTGAAGCTCGATGTACCCGGCGACGTTTCCGTCGTGGGCTACGACGACGTCCCGCTTGCCTCCTGGCCCGCCTATGACCTCACCACCTTGCGCCAACCGTCCAACCGGATGGTCGAGGCAACGGTTTCGACACTCCTCGCCTGGATCGAGGAGGGAAGCCACGAAGTTCAGAAAATCAAGATCGGCGGACCGCTGATGATCCGCGGTTCCGCCCGCATACCCAAAGGATGGCCAGATGAAAGGCTTTGACCCGCGCTGGAAGGATTTTCCCGACTACATCATCGGGATTACCAAGGAGATCTGGGAAGATCGCAAGATTGCGACCCTGCATCACTATTACTCGGAAGACATCGTGGTGCGCTCTCCCGCGTCCGTTGTCGTTGGCAACAAGGGGGTGATCGGCGCCACGATGGCAACCCTGTCCGAATTCCCCGACCGGACGTTGTTCGGGGAAGACGTGATCTGGTCGGGATCTCCGGAGGAGGGCATGCTGTCCTCGCACCGGATCATTTCCACCGCGACCCACCTCGGCGACGGCGTTTACGGCAAGGCAACGGGCCGGAAGCTTAAGTACCGGATCATCGCCGACTGCCACGCCATCAACAACCAGATCAATGATGAATGGCTGATCCGCGACCAGGGGGCGATTGTTCGCCAGATGGGCTGGGACCCCAAGACCTACGCGCAGGATCTGATTGCCCGCGAAGGCGGTCCGGACGCCTGTGTCCGGCCGTTCACCCCCGGGATCGACAAACCTGGCCCCTACAAGGGCAAGGGCAACGACAACGAGTGGGGCGGGAAATACGCCGACGTCCTGACGCGGATCATGGGCGCCGATATGGCGGTTATCGAGGCCGAATATGACCGTGCCTGCCAGCTTGCCTATCCGGGCGGCGTCGCCGGTTACTCCTGGGGCGATGCGGACCGTTTCTGGATGGGGCTTCGCGCCAGTTTTCCGTCCGCGGAGTTCAGGATCGAGCATCAGATCGGCCGTGACGATCCGCTGATGCCGCCACGAGCGGCCTTGCGCTGGTCGCTGCACGGCAAGCACGACGGATGGGGCGTCTTCGGCGAGCCGACCGGTGCGGAGGTCTACGTGATGGGCGCGGCGCATGCGGAGTTCGGTCCCTGGGGCCTGCGCCGCGAATACGTTCTCTTTGATGAAACCGCGATCTGGAAGCAGATCGCATTGAAAACCGGCTGAATGATCAGCTTGAAACCCAAATAGGTCCAGTCATGACCCCTGAAGAAATGGAAGCCCGGATCGTCCGCTACGGCGATCTGAAACCCTGCCGCACCGCCTTCATCGACGCCCACACGCCGGGCTCGGACAGCAAGGAGAACTTCACCATCATCGGCGGCGGTGTTTCCGAAAGCCCGGACCAACATGTCCACATCAAGGAAACGCCCGGCTTCAACATCGGTGCGGCGGGCCAGCCGCCGAAGTGCCGCAACTCCCTGCATTCCCACACGACGGCGGAAGTGTTCTTCGTGCTGAAGGGGCGCTGGCGGTTCTTCTGGGGACGCTGGGGCACGGCCGGCGAAGTGGTGCTGGAAGAGGGCGACATCTTCAACATTCCGACCGGCATCTTCAGAGGGTTTGAAAATATCGGCACCGACTACGGCATGATCATGGCGATTCTCGGCGGCGACGATGCCGGCGGTGGTGTCACCTGGGCACCGCAGGTGATCGAAGATGCCAGGGATCATGGTCTCGTTCTGGGTGAGAACGGCGTCCTTTACGACACCAAGAAAGGCCAGTCCCTTCCGGAGGGCATCAAGCCGATGCCGCTGCTGAGCGAC
>NZ_JBNKYW010000019.1:0-29812 GCF_050301095.1 Roseibium sp. | reverse complement strand
CTGGCCGAGATAGATCGCCAGCGGGAAGTTCCACGGCGAGATGCAGACGAAGACGCCCCGGCCGCGATAGCGGTAGCGGTCCTCCTCACCCGTCGGCCCCGGCATCAGGCGACCTTCACCGAAGAGGCTGCGGGCTTCGGCGGCATAGTAGCGGCAGAAGTCGACTGCTTCGCGGATTTCCGCGATCCCGTCGGTCAGGCATTTGCCGGCTTCCATGGAAAGGATCGTCATCAGCCGGTCGCGGTTGGCTTCCAGAAGGTCGCCGAGCTTTTCAAGGGCCGCCGCACGGGTTTCGACAGGCTTGCGCGACCACGATTCAAAACCCTTTTGCGCAACCTCGACGGCTTTTTTCGCCGTCTCCGGGTCTGCAAAGCGGACCGTGCCGACCTTGGTCGTTCCGTCCATCGGTGCGAACACCGGATTGGCATCGCCGCCGGTGCCCAGTCCCTTGCCGAGCGGCCCGGCCTCGGTGAACGGCGCCTTGGTCCTGGCCATGCCCGTCACCAGCTCACTGCGTTCCGCCGCGCAGCCGAACTCGACACCATCTGAATTCCGGCGGCTGTCGCCGTAAAGATCCTTCGGCATCGGGATGGAACGGTTGACCGCGTGATGACCGTTGTCGAGAACTTCCACCGGGCGCTTCAGCATGTCCTCCACCTTCACCGAGGCATCGCCGACGATCGTGACGAAGGAGGAGTTGGCGCCGTTTTCCAGAAGGCGGCGGACCAGATAGGCAAGCAGGTCCTTGTGCCCGCCGACCGGCGCATAGATCCGGCAAGGGAAGCCGTCGCGCTCGCAGACGGACTTGTAAAGGCTTTCGCCCATGCCGTGCAGACGCTGGAACTCATAGCCTTCGGCCTTGCCGCCGGCCAGTTCGATGATCTGGGCAACGGTCAGGGCGTTGTGGGTGGCGAACTGCGGATAAAGCACATCGCGGGCGGCCAGCATGCGCTTGGCGCAGCACAGATAGGAAAGATCCGTTGCGGCCTTGCGCGAGAACACCGGATAGCCTTCGGCGCCGTTTTCCTGGGCGTGCTTGATTTCCGTATCCCAGTAAGCCCCCTTCACAAGGCGAACCATCATCCGGCGATTGGTCTTGCGGGCGGCATTGACCAGCCAGTCGATCACATGGATGCCGCGTTTCTGGTAGGCTTGAACGGCAAGACCGAAACCTTCCCAGCCTTCCGTCACCGGGTCGGTGAGCAGGGCCGCGATGACGTCGAGCGAGATTTCAAGCCGGTCGGCCTCTTCCGCGTCGATGGTGAAGTTGAGATTGCGGTCCCGGGCCATCTGCGCCAGTTCGCGCAGCTTCGGCAGCAGTTCGTCCCTTACCCGCTCGCCGTTGACGGCCTGATAGCGCGGATGGAGCGCGGAGAGTTTGACCGAAATGCCCGGACGGTCCGGCAGCTTCTTGTCGCCGGCAGCCTTGCCGATGGCTTCGATCGCGTTGGCGTAGGACTTGAAGTACCGCTCGGCGTCGGCAGCGGTACGCGCGCCTTCGCCAAGCATGTCGTAGGAATAGCGGTAGCCCTTGGCTTCCTGACCCTTGGCCCGCTCCAGCGCTTTCTGGATGGTTTCGCCCAGCACGAACTGGTGGCCGAGCAGGCGCATGGCCTTGCGGGTCGCCACCCGAACGGTTGGCATGCCCATGCGCTTGACGAGGCTCGACAAGATGGACTGCGGCGTGTCGCCGGGATGCAGGAGGCGGGAGGTAACGCCCAGCGCCCAGGAGGAGGCGGACACCAGCCAGGTGTCGGACTTGGGGCCGGAGGGATCATCAAACCGGGCGGCTGCGAGCTTGTCCTCGATCAGCTTGTCGGCGGTCTTGGCATCGGGCACACGCAACAGGGCTTCGGCCAGAACCATCATGGCCAGGCCTTCACGGGTCGTCAGGCCGAATTCCCGCATGAAGTCTTCAACGCCACCGAGGCCCACCTGGACGGAGCGCATGTCCTCGATATAGCCGCGTGCGCGCTGGTCGATCAGCTTTTCCGTCACGGGATCGCCGGCGGCTTCTTTCAGAAGCGCCTCGACGAGCGGTTTGTCGGCAGGGGCATAAGCCGCGCGGAACGGCTGCAATTCAACAGAATCGATTGTCTTCATGGCTGCAGAGGATGCGGTCATGAGAACCTCCCAAAAGGGCCCGGCAGGGCCAGATCATTAGATTTCCCTAAAATACTCGAGTTTCACGTCCGTTTTTCGCTGTTGTTTTGCAGGTTTTCAGTTTATTATTGTGGAAATTAAAATTTTCTAGGGAATTTCACTGTGCTAGATGCAACCGACCGGCGAATTCTGAAGGTCCTTCAGGAGGATGGCCGCATCACCAACACCGACCTGTCCGAACGGGTGAATTTGTCGGCAACCGCAACGGCGGAACGCATGAAGCGGCTTGTGCGCGAAGGCTACATCGAACGGTTCTCGGCCAGTCTCAATCCGAAGAAGGTGGGTCGGGGGCTGCTGGTCTTCGTCGAAATCCGCCTGGACAGAACTTCACCGGAAATCTTCGACGCTTTCAAGATCGCCGTCGAGCGCTCCATCGACATCATGGAGTGCCACATGGTGGCGGGCGGGTTCGATTACCTGATCAAGAGCCGGGTGAAGGACATGGAAGCCTATCGCGCATTCCTGTCCGATGTGGTGCTGGCCCTGCCCGGCGTCCGCGAGACCCACACATATGCGGTCATGGAAGAGATCAAGGACACACATATTCTGCCGGTATAGGAAACAGAGCCCTGGAACTCCGGAACCCCTCGTTCACAAAGCCTTGTCTTGACCGTGTCTGCGGCCTGCGCGAGGGACAGAGGAAGAAGGGTCAGCACCCAGCAAGGGGACATAAGATGAAGAGACTGCTTGCCGCAGGGATCAGTCTGTTAGGCACACTTATGGCTTCGCACTCCGTTGTTGCCCAGGACACGGGGCAGGCGTGGCAGAGCGTTCTCGAAGATGCCAGAGGCCAGACCGTCTATTTCCATGCCTGGGGCGGCGAGCCGCGAATAAACGCCTATATCTCCTGGGCATCCCGGGAGGTGGAAGACGACTACGGTATCCGCGTCATTCATGTGAAGGTCAGCGACACGGCAAGTGTCGTCTCCCAGGTGCTGACCGAAAAATCGGTCGGCAAGGACACGGGCGGCGCGGTCGACCTCATCTGGATCAACGGCGAAAACTTCGCCTCCATGAAGGAAAACGGCCTTCTGGCGGAACCCGGCTGGGCCGAAAGCCTGCCGAACTGGAAATACGTCGACGTGGCAAACAAGCCGACCGTCAAGGTCGACTTCACGGTACCGACGGACGGCCAGGAGAGTCCCTGGGGCATGGCGAAGCTGGTTTTCATCCATGACGGCGCCCGGCTAAAGACACCTCCGGCAACTCTTGAGGATCTGCTTGCCTTTGCAAGGGCGAACCCGGGACGCTTTACCTATCCCCAGCCGCCTAACTTCTACGGTACGACCTTTCTGAAACAGGTTCTGATCAACACTGTCACCGACAGGGATCTTCTTTCGAAGCCGGTCGACGTGGCAAGCTTTGAAAGCGCAACGGCTCCGCTCTTTGCCTATCTCGACGAGCTCAACCCGCTGCTCTGGCGCCAGGGGCAGGTCTTCCCGAAAGACGCCGCGCACATGCGCCGGCTTCTAGGCGACGGCGAGCTGGACATCGCCTTTTCGTTCAACCCGGTGGACGCTTCGGCTGCCATCGCCAATGGCGAGCTGCCGGAAACGGTGCGCACATTCGTCCTCGACGGCGGCACCATCGGCAACACTCATTTTGTCGCGATCCCCTACAACTCCTCCAACAAGGCGGGCGCCAAGGTGTTCGCGAACTTCCTGCTTTCCCCGATGGCACAGAGCCGCAAGCAGGAACCTGAAGTGTGGGGCGACCCGGCCGTGCTGGACGTCGCAGGACTTCCAGCGAACGAGAAGGCCCTTTTCGATGCCCTTGACCTTGGTCCGGCGACCTTGTCGCCGGAAGACCTCGGACCGGTCCTTCCCGAACCGCATCCGAGTTGGGTGAGCGCCCTGGAAGCAGCCTGGACCGCGCGCTACGGCGCTGAGTGAGGCACACTTTGCCAAGACGGGACGGCATACCGGATGTTCCGACCGTTCTGGTCATGTTCCTGCTGACTGGGCCGGTGCTGGCCGGCCTAGCCGGAACGGCACTGCCCGCCTTCGGTTATCTGCCGGCACTCGGCCACGATACCCTGTCGCTGGCTCCGTTCCGGCAACTTGCGGCCGCTCCGGGACTGGCAGTATCCGTCCTGCTCAGCTTCGGCACGGGACTTTTCGCCTCGGCCGCTTCCCTTGCCATCGTGCTGGTCTTTGCCGCCGGCTGGGCAGGAACAGCAACGTTCCGGCGCCTGAACCGCTTCCTGTCGCCGCTCCTTTCGGTGCCCCACGCAGCGGCGGCAATCGGCCTCGCCTTCCTGATCGCCCCTTCCGGGTTTCTGGTTCGGCTGTTCTCGCCCTGGGCCACCGGCTGGGACCGTCCGCCGGATTTGCTTGTCCTGAACGATCCCTACGGGCTTGCCATGACCGCCGGCCTCATCGTCAAGGAAGTGCCGTTTCTGCTCCTGATGACGCTGGCCGCCCTCAACCGGCCGCACATCGGAGATTATCTGAAGGCGGGGGCCGGTCTCGGCTACGGCCGCATGACGTCCTTCTTCTGGATCGTCCTGCCGCAGATCTATCCGCTGATCCGCATGCCGATGCTCGCCGTCATCGCCTATGCCACTTCCGTCGTGGACGTCGCCGTCATTCTCGGCCCGACAACGCCGGCCCCGCTAGCGCCCCGGCTCGTGGAGTGGATGAATGATCCCGACCTCGACAGGCGCCTGATGGCATCGGCGGGGGCGCTTTTGCAGCTGGCTGTCAGTGCGGGTGCCCTGTTCGCCTATCTGGGGCTCGAAGGCTGCGCGCGGACGGTGTTGCGCCGGAGATATGCCAGTGGCCATCGACACCTTCGGGACACGGCGGTCAGGCTTGCAAGTTTGGCACCCATGGTCCTGATCATTCTGTCCATGCTCCTCGCACTGGGGCTCCTCTGCATCTGGTCCCTTGCCAGGTCCTGGTGGTTTCCCGCCCCCTTCCCTCAGAAACTGAGCCTGCTGCGTCTGCTGGACACGGCCTCAGCCGCCGGTCCCAGTCTGCTGACCACACTCGCGCTTGCCTTAGCAGCCGCCCTGATAGCAACCGCGCTGACCTTGTGGCTGCTGGAGGCGCGCTCCCATCGCAACCGGCCGGAACGCGGCCGTTACAAGACCCTGGTCTTCCTGCCCTTGCTGATCCCGCAGGTCAGTTTCCTGTTCGGCCTGCATATGCTCTTCTTGCTGGGCGGCCTCGGCGGCACGTTTGCTGCGGTGCTTGTGGCCCATCTGGTCTTTGTCTTTCCCTACGCTTTCCTGGCGCTGGGCGATCCCTGGCGGCGGCTTGACCCGCGCTATGCCAGGGCCGCCCGCTCTTTCGGTGCGTCGAGGCTGCGGGTTTTCTGGCAGATCCGCCTGCCGCTGCTCCTGCGCCCTGTCCTCGTCACCTTTGCCGTCGCCGCCGCCGTCTCCGTCGGCCAGTATCTGCCGACGCTGACGATCGGCGCCGGCCGGGTCGTCACCGTCACCACGGAAAGCGTTGCGCTGGCCAGCGGCGGCAACCGGCAGGTCGCGGCGCTCTACGCCCTGCTGCAGCTGGTCATTCCGCTGGCACTCTTTTCCCTTGCCGCGTTTTTCCCCGCGCTTCTGTTCAAAAACCGTGCCGCCATGCGGCTCGAAAGGTGACGGCATCCATGAACGGATCGCAAAACGGTACCGGCCTCGTGCTGAAAGATGTCGTCCTCAGGCTCGGCGGCATTCCCCTGATCGAAATCAGCTGTCACATCGAACCGGGATCGGTCCTGACCATCATGGGTGAAAGCGGAAGCGGTAAATCGAGTCTGCTCGATTTCATCGCCGGCTTCCTGAGACCGGACTTCACGGCGAGTGGCAGGGTTGTCCTGAACGGCCGCGATCTGACACGATTGCCGGCCCAGGACCGCAATGTCGGACTGATGTTCCAGACCCCGCTGCTCTTCCCGCATATGTCGGTTCTCCAGAACCTGATGTTCGCCGTCCCGGCGAAGGCAGGCAGCCGTTCACGACGCCGGTCGCTGGCGGAACAGGCTCTGGCGGATGTCGGCCTGTCCGGCTACGGCGAACGCGATCCGGCAACACTTTCCGGCGGCCAGCAGACACGTATCGCGCTGATGCGCACCCTGCTCGCCGAACCGGAGGCACTGCTTCTGGACGAGCCCTTTTCCAGCCTCGACCGGACACGGCGCGAAGAAGTCAGGACGCTGGTCTTCCGGCTCGCACGGGAAAAGGACCTGCCCGTCCTGCTGGTTACCCACGACGAAGATGACGCCCTCGCCGCCGGCGGACCTGTCCACCGGCTGGCCCCGGACGAAACCTGATACCAAAGGTCGAACTCACGACCCGCGCGGAAAGTTGGTGACGGCGCCTCTGTTACTCAGCCACGTCGGCTGATTTCGCCTGAAGCTGCGAATATCTGTCGATGCCGATACGCTCGATCAGGCCGAGCTGCGTTTCCAGGAAATCGATGTGGCTTTCCTCGTCGGCGAGCAGTTTCTCGAACAGCTTCATGGAAACATAGTCGCCGTGTTCCCGGCAGACTTCACGGGCTTCATGATAAAGCGCCCGGGCGACATATTCGGCGGCAAGATCCCCTTCCAGGCACTCCTTGGCCGACTGGCCGATGCGCATGGGATCGAGGGTCTGGAGATTAGGCAAGCCTTCCAGGAAAATGATGCGGTCGATCAGGTCGTCGGCATGCCGGCGTTCCTCTTCCGACTCGGCCAGCTCCTTGTCCGCCAGCTTCCCGACCCCCCAATCCGCCAGAAGGCGGCCGTGAAGCCAGTACTGGTTGACCGCCGTCAGCTCGTGACGCAGGGCCTTGTTCAGATACTCGATGACTTTCGCTTCGCCCTTCATGGCGCCCTCTCCGCTTCTACCGGCCCTCGGACCGTTTGACCCTTGCGGGCCGGTCCTGATCCGTCGCCTCTTGAGAGACCTTTTCGTGAATGATGTCAATGACGGACGGAAAACAGCCGCCGCATCTCGGCCGGCATCCCAAATGCCGGAAGACCGCTCCGGGCGTCGGAACCTTGCCGTTGGGATCCGCGCGCATTTCTTCCGCTGCTTCGCGAAGCTGCTTGTCAGACAGAATGTTACAGGAGCATATGATCATTTCGGGATCCGGAGCGAGTCCTCGATTTCGCACATATTGGCATTCAGGAATTTCTGCGCAATAACGAAACTTTACTGTATGAGTCAACTTTCAGCGCAATCAAACAAGCCGGCAGGAAATTGAAATGAGCGGCAACGCACCACAGGACGACCGTCCGACACTCGTGCTCACAGGCGCAAGCAGAGGCATAGGCCACGCGACGGTCAAGCGCTTTTCCGCCGAAGGCTGGCGGGTGATCACCTGTTCGCGTCAGGCCTTTTCAGACAAGTGCCCCTGGCCGATGGGACCGGAAGACCACATCCAGGTCGACCTGTCGGACCCGGAGAACCTCGGATTTGCAACTCAGGAAATCCGCAAGCGGCTGGAAACGAACGGGTCGCGCCTGAGTGCACTCGTCAACAATGCCGGCATCAGTCCGAAGGGACCGGAAGGCGAGCGCCTGAGTTCCCTGACGACCGCCATGCATGAATGGCGCACGGTTTTTCAGGTCAATTTCTTCGCACCGATCCTTCTGGCGCGCGGTCTTTTCCAGGAACTGAAGAACGCCGCCGGGTCGGTGGTGAACGTGACGTCGATCGCGGGTGGCAGGGTGCATCCCTTTGCCGGCACCGCCTATGCCACGTCCAAAGCGGCCCTGGCATCGCTCACGCGCGAGATGGCAGCCGATTTCGGGCCGCATGGTGTCAGGGTCAATGCCATTGCCCCCGGCGAGATCGACACCTCCATTCTTTCTCCTGGAACGGAAAAGCTGATAGACGGCATTCCCCTGCGCCGCCTGGGACTGCCGGCGGAGGTCGCCGATACGATCTATTATCTGTGCTCGAACAAATCGTCCTATGTGAGCGGATCCGAAATTCACATCAACGGCGGACAGCACGTATAACTCCGACACACAACCCTGAATTATCGGCGCTCTTGCCTGCCTTACGTGTGGCACAATTATTCAGAGAATCTGAAGTATCTACAACCACATAATATTTAGGGACCATAGTAAGTTTACTCTATTTTCATCGCCTTCTGCGACGCTGAGGAAAGGACAATGCTTTTCTTTCGGCTGTGCGGGGATCGAATGAAACAATTACTGAAGATACTGGTCGACCTGAAGTTCGGCTTCAAGGTCGCGGGCGGGTTTCTCGCCGTTCTGTTGCTGACCGCAGTGGTCGGCGGTGTCGGATTTCTTGCGATCCATAACCTTTCCTCACGCTTTGTCGTGGCCGATCAGGCCTCCAAGGTGGCCGGTCAGGTGCAGGCGACGTCGATCCGGCGTGAGGACTACCTGAACAACCCCACCCGGGAAAACGGCGAAGCGGTCCGCCAGGAGATCGCCGGCCTCGACACGTCCTTGCAGGAACTGGCCGGTGAAGTTGCAGGCGATCCGGCGTCCGAGGAACAGGTCGCCGGTGCCCGGAACGCGGTAACCCAGTTTGCATCGACCTTTGATGAGGTGGCCGCCCAGACCAACCAGCAAGCCGAGAGACTGGCAACGCTGCAGAAAGGTACGTCCGATCTGGAAACCGTCGCGGGCAACATCAGCCGCGCAGTGCTGGCGGAAGAAAAGCGCAACAGCGCGGAAGCTTTTTCCGCCAACAACCGCCTCGACGACGTCAATCAGCTTCAGCGCGGTGTCTTTGAACTCAAGGACGAAGTCATTCAGGTCAGGCTCGCCTACCTGAAAGGCAGCGGCAACATCGAGGGCGAAGAACTGAAAACTTCGATCGACATCGCCCGCAAGCTCGTCTCCGCGACCAAGCAGATGCGTTACAAGGAGATCGAGGGCATCGAAAGCGCGACGCTCGGCAAGCTGGCCGCACAGGCAGTGCAGCTGAACAAAGCGCTGGAGAACCTGACCAAGGACCTCGGCTTCTCCGAGGCCTATGAAGCCCGGCTGGCTGTCGGCACCGCGATCGACGGCATGAACTCCATCACCCAGGATATCCTGAAACAGGTCGATCCGGTGGTTTCCGCCGCGAAGACCGACGCGCTGACCGCATCGACCCGCCTGGCGACCGTCCGCACCATTTCGGACGATGCGACCCGCCTGAACGAACTGGCCCTCGCAACGCGGGCTGAAACGCTCTACCTCTTCGGCGGCTTCGGAACCGCGGATGCCGCACCGGTCGAGGAGCGGATTGCCGAACTGTCCAAGGTTCAGAAAAGCCTGGTCAAATTCGCGAATATCCTGCCGTCGGCCGCGGAAGCCATCAAAGCGATTTCGCCTTCGATCGCCACGCTCGACAAATCCTTCAAGGAGATGCTGACCGCGAAAGCTGATCTGCTGGCGAAGCGGCAACAGCTCGACAGTCTGACCCGCAAGGTCAGCGCCGACATTTCCATTATTTCCGACGCGCAGTCGAAAGCGGCGAATTCCGCGTCGGCTGCCGCCGAAATGCAGATCGGCGTTACCATCCTCTTCGCCATTCTCGGCGGTGTCGGCCTGGCCGTCGTGCTCAACCTCGCGATTACCCGTCCGATCCGGACCATCACCGATGTGATGGCCCGCCTTGCAAACGGCGACAACGAGGTCGACATTCCCGGCATTGACCGCGGCGACGAGATCGGCGACATGAGCCGCACGGTTCAGGTGTTCCGTGACAACGCCATCGAACGCGCGCAGCTTCAGGAGCAGAATGCCCAGGAAGAAGCGGCAAGGCAGGAGCGTCAGCAGCGGATCGACAGCCTGATCGAGGGCTTCCGGTCAAAGGCGGAAGAAGCCCTCGGCTCGGTCGAAACCACGGCCGATGGCCTGGATTCCACCGCTCAGGCGCTCACGGAGATCGCCCGCGACAGCGCAGGCTACGCCAGCGAAACGCAGGCCTCCTCCAACGAGACGACCAACAACGTTCAGACCGTTGCCAGCGCGGCGGAAGAACTGGCCGCCTCCATCGGCGAAATCTCGCGCCAGGTCGCCCAGACCACCGAAATCGTCGATCGCGCCACCACCGGCACACGGGTGACCAACCAGAAGGTCGAGGGGCTTGCGGAAGCAGCCACAAAGATCGGTGAAGTCGTCACCCTTATCCAGGCGATTGCCGAGCAGACCAACCTGCTGGCGCTGAACGCGACCATCGAAGCGGCCCGCGCGGGCGAAGCCGGCAAAGGCTTTGCGGTCGTGGCCGCGGAAGTCAAGGAACTGGCCACCCAGACCTCCAAGGCGACGGAAGAGATCAGCTCGCAGATCACAGAGATCCAGAGCGCCACGAAAGAGTCCGTCGTCGCGATCGGCGAAATCGCCGAGACCATGAACGAGGTCAACAGCTACACGACCGCAATTGCTTCGGCCGTCGAACAGCAGGGGGCTGCCACTGCAGAGATTTCGCAGAACGTGCAGCGGGCCGCGGAAGGAACCGGCGCTGTTTCCGCCTCCATGACCCAGCTGTCCCAGGCGGTCGACCAGACCTCCTCCTCTGCCGACATGGTCCTGTCGGCTTCCGGAGAACTCTCGACAAAGACCGACGAGTTGAAACGGGAAGTCGAACAGTTCCTGGCGGAAGTCGCCGCGGCCTGAGGAATTCCACTTCGAATAGGGCGGGGAGCCGAGGCTCCCCGCCCTTTTTCTTTGCGCCGCTGCCGCTGGCCGTTGACCTTGCCGCGCTTGGCGACTATGGCGGGACTGTCTCAAACCCTTTAGCGAACGAGTGACCAACGTGGCGGACCAGACCAGCGCCTCCTCCTTTGCCCCCTTAGGCAAAGCTCCGGTTCAGAACTGGCCGGTGATCCTGGAAACCAGCGGATGGAAGGACTATCGGCTGCTGGACATGGGCGCCGGCGAAAAGCTGGAACGCTACGGCCGTTTCACCATCGTGCGGCCCGAACCACAGGCCATGGGTGCCCGGCGGCTGAAGGAAAGCGTCTGGCAGCGCGCGGATGCAGTCTTTTCCGGTGATACGGAAGAAGAAGGCCCGGGCCGCTGGAAATTTTCCGGCAACGTCCCGGAAACCTGGCCGATGTCCTACGGCCCCGTGCGCTACAACGGCCGTTTCATGTCCTTCCGCCATGTGGGCGTCTTTCCGGAGCAGGCCGCCCATTGGGACTGGGTGAACGCCAAGATCCGCGCGGAGCGACAGCGCGTGCCCGAAAAGCCGCTGAAGGTCCTGAACCTCTTCGGTTACACGGGCCTCGCCTCGCTGCTGCCGGCGACCGAAGGCGCGCAGGTCACCCACGTGGACGCTTCCAAGAAGGCCATCGGCTACGCGCGCGAGAACCAGTCCCTGTCCGATCTTGAAGACCTGCCGATCCGCTGGATCTGCGAAGACGCCTCAAAGTTCGTCGCCCGGGAAGTGCGGCGCGGCAACAAATATGACGGCATTATTCTCGACCCGCCGAAATACGGCCGCGGCCCGAAGGGCGAAGTCTGGGATCTTTACACCAGCCTTCCCGGCATGCTTTCCGACCTCCAACAGCTGCTGGCGGACGATGCGCTGTTCATGATCCTGACCGCCTATGCGATCCGCTCCAGCTTCGTTTCCATTCACGAGCTGATGGCCGAAACGCTCGCCAGCCAGGGCGGCCTGCTGGAGTCCGGCGAACTTGTCATCCGCGAGGAAGACGGCAAACGGGCGCTCTCCACCTCGCTCTTCTCGCGCTGGAGCAGCCGCTAGCGCCATCTCGTGAGCGGCCTCTGTTTATGTGACAGTTGCTCCGCCATGTTAGGAATATTAACTTCCAGCTGAGACCCAGTGCATCGGAAGATATCGGAACCGCATGGCCAAGGACCAGATCCGGAAGAAAACCGCCTATCATCATGGCGATCTGCGCGACCAGCTCGTTGCCGCGGCCTCAAACCTGATCGACAAGCACGGACACGACGGATTTTCCATGTCCGATGCCTGCCGGCTCGCAGGGGTCAGCACGGCTGCTCCCTACCGTCATTTCGCTTCCAGGCAGGCGCTGCTGGCAGCGGTTGCCGAACAGGGCCTTCAACGCCTTGGCGAAGCGATGGAGCGGGCGGCGTCGAAACATCCGCGCGGGACTTTGGACTCCATTGCCGCCGTCATGCGCACCTTTGTCGATTTCGCCCGCAGGGAACCCAACATTTTCCGGCTCATCTACAACACGATGACCCATTCCGGGCGCATCCGGGAACTGGAAACCATCGGCAAGGCCTCCTATGGTGTCCACTTGCGGGAAGTCGCGCTCTATCTGGGCGAACAGGAGGTCAACGACAGGGTGGTCCGGACGATCTTTCGGCTGTGGCCCCATGTTCTTGGCCTTTCGTTTCTCGCCATGGACAGCAAGCTGGAGGATGCGGAGTTTCCGGTAGATCTGGACGAAACGATCCGGTTCGTCGCCGAACGTCTGCTGCCGCCGCGCGAGGCCGCGCAAAAACCTTGACCCGGCAAGGACCAGCGCCTAATCCAGCCTACTTGAGTTAACCCCTGGCTCGCGAGCGAGACATGTCCCATTCCGGCAAACCCCAGCGTATCGGCGCGGTCAAGCAGATCACCAGCCACTCCAACCCGATCGTCAAGGAGATCAAGGGGCTTGTCGCCATGCGCAAGCACCGCAGCCAGTCTGGCCTGTTCGTCGCAGAAGGGCTGAAACTGGCGACCGATGCCCTCGAGGCAGACTGGGGGGTGCGCTATCTGGCGCTCGGTCCCGAAGCCCGGGACAATCCCGTTGCCCAGACGGCGGCGGCGGCGGCCAAGGCACGGGGCGCGCTGATCCTGGAAGTCTCCAACGCCGTCATGTCCGCCATGACGCGCAAGGACAACCCGCAGATGGTCGTCGGCGTCTATGAACAGAACATTCTGTCGGCAAAGGACGTCGATCCGGCGGGGGCCACCCTGTGGGTGGCGCTTGACCGGGTTCGCGATCCGGGCAATCTCGGTACGATCATCCGCACGGTCGACGCAGTCGGCGGCGCCGGTGTGATGCTGGTCGGCGACTGCACCGATCCCTTTGCCGTCGAAGCGGTTCGCGCCACCATGGGCTCGCTCTTTCATGTGCCGCTCGCCAGGATGAGCAAGGAAGAGTTCAAGGCCCTTGCGGCCAAATGGCCGGGCACGGTTGCCGCCACGCACCTGAAAGGATCCGTCGACTACCGCACGCCGGACTATCGGGAGCCCGCCCTGCTGGTGATGGGGAATGAACAGAAGGGACTGGAGGACGACATGGCGGAAGCCTGCCCCACCCTGATCCGCATTCCGCAGGTCGGCCAGGCCGACAGCCTCAATCTTGCCGTTGCCACCGGCATCGCGCTTTACGAAATCCGCCGCAAGCATCTGGAGCTGTAGGATCCCATGAGATTGTTTGTCTTTGGTGTCGGTTATTCCTCGACGGCGTTTATCCGGGAAGTCGGCGATCAATTCGACTGGATCGGAGGAACAACACGTTCTCCTGGAAAGCTTGAAGAGCTTCGGAAGATCGGCGTGGAGCCGTTTCTCTTTGACGGAACCGCCAAGGGTGACGGCATCGCCGCCGCTCTTCAGGGTGTCACCCACGTGCTGGTTTCCATCGCGCCGGATGAGGCCGGCGACCCGGTTCTCCTCCACCACGGCGAGGACATGGCCGCGGCCCGGCCTGCGTGGATAGGCTACCTGTCGACGGTCGGTGTCTATGGCAATCATGACGGGGCATGGGTGAACGAGGATACGCCGTGCAAACCGGTTTCGAAACGCTCCGTGCAACGGGTAGCGGCTGAAAACGCCTGGCTGGAATTTTCGGCAGCAAACGGCTTTCCCGTCCAGATTTTCCGGCTCGCAGGCATATACGGGCCCGGCCGCAACGCGTTCGAGAACTTCAAAAAGGGCACTGCCCGGCGTCTCGTCAAACCGGGTCAGGTGTTCAACCGCATCCATGTGGCCGACATCGCCGGAACGCTCAAGGCAGCCATGGTGCAGCCCTCGACCCGCATCTTCAACGTGACCGACGACGAACCCGCCCCGCCGCAGGACGTTGTCGCCCATGCCGCCGAGCTTCTGGGTGTCGCCCCGCCGCCGGAGGTTCCCTTCGAGACCGCGGATCTCACCCCGATGGCGCGTTCCTTCTATGGCGAGAACAAGCGGGTCTCCAACCAGCGTCTCAAGGACGAACTCGGATATGTCTTCCGCTATCCCGACTACCGGGTGGCGCTCAAGGACCTGCTGACCACGGTCTGAAGCAAGCTTACCGGCCCTCGGCGAAACACCTTCTCGCTGGCGCGGGCTTGACGCTCACTCATCGAACTCCCAGCTTTGAAGGCAACACGGCAATACCCGCCGCCAGACCAAAACAATCCCCGGGAGGCATCAATGAGCAACTGGAACGTCTATCTGTCAGGCGAGATTCACACCGATTGGCGCGACCGCATAATGGAAGGTGCAAAGGCGCTCGGTTTGCCGGTCACCTTCTCCGCACCCGTGACCGATCATGACGCCAGCGACGACTGCGGCACGGTCATCCTCGGCGACGAGAACAGCAAGTTCTGGTACGACCACAAGGGCGCAAAGGTCAACGCGATCCGTACCCGCACCCTCATGGAAAAGGCCGACATCGTCGTCGTCCGCTTCGGCGACAAATACAAGCAGTGGAACGCGGCTTTCGACGCCGGCTATGCCTCCGCGCTCGGCAAGTCCCTGATCGTCCTGCACGACCCTTCGCTGACCCACCCGCTGAAGGAAGTTGACGCAGCTGCGCTTGCGGTTGCCGAAACATCCGAACAGGTGGTGGATATCTTGAAATACGTTATCCAGGGCAGGCTCGATCGCTGAGCCGTCATGCTATTGTCAGCTTTCATCGATGATGCCCCGTGAATGGATCGCGATCGATGACGGTTGGTATGGGTTAACTCTTTAGTTACCTTACTAAATCAGAGTAAAGAAAAGCCCGGGCTTGTATTTCGGGCTTTCAGACCCCACTTGGAAGGTATTGCATTCTGAAACGCCGCGGTCGCCTTTGACTGCGCAGCCGAATGTTTTTCCCTCACGGGATCTGAAAAGTACTTTTGATTATCTGCAACACTGTCATCAAGACGTTGAAATGGACGGCTAGAAATGCCGCGTGTACGCCTTGATGCGAAAATTTGGAAAGAAACATCCATGCAACATGGAAACGTTAAATGGTTCGACCAGGGCCGAGGTATCGGCTCGATCGAACCGGAAGATGGCAAGGACGTCCTCGTCCATATCTCTGCCCTTCGCCGGTCCGGCATCAACACTCTGACGGAAGGCCAGCTCGTGGTTTTCGATCTCGAGTGGCGCCGCGGTCAGATGGTGGCTGAAGATCTGAAAGTCCTGTAAGGACGCCTTGCAAGGTCTTTTGGGTAACGAGGGCGGTTCAACCGCCCTTTTTTGTTGAGCTGACCCCGGCCTTCATCGAATATGATCGCTCTGATAGCACCGGTCTTAAACAACGAAGGTTGGACGACGTCATGCAGCTGGAAGCGCGACTGCAGGAAGGGATCACGGCGCACAGGAGCGGAAACCTGGAGGCCGCGCTGGCAGCCTACAAGGACGTCCTGACGGACAATCCCGACCATCCGGATGGCCTTCATTTTCTTGGCCTGCTGCACTTCGATGCCGGCAAGCCGGAAAACGCGATCATCCTGATCCGCAAGTCGCTGGAACAGAACCCGAAAAACGCTGCCGCCTGCAACAATCTCGGCAACATTCTGAAACTGTCGGACAGGTCGGACGAGGCGCTGGAAGCCTATGTCCGGGCGGTTGAGATCGAACCCCGTCACCAGGAGGCCTGGAAGAACATCAGCGTCATGCTGGAAGGCGCGACGAACAACGACGACCTCCTGCCGATCCTGAGGGAAATTGTCCGCCTGGACCCGGACAACGCCAACGCCTGGCACAATTTCGGACTGTCCCTGATGCTTGCGGGTCACCGGGAAGAAGCTGCCGACGCGCTTGAGCGCTGTCTGGAGTTCGGTGCCGAAGCCTGGTCGGACCCTGTCTGGCACGCAAGGGTTCTATGCGCGCTTGGCCGGCAGGAGCGCGCCGTCGAACACCTGGAGGCAGTTGTCGCGGCCGATCCGGACAACAAGGTTGCCCGCTACCAGCTTGCCGCGGTCAGAGGGGACGAACTGGACCAGGCGCCGGAAGACTATGTCCGCGAACATTTCGACGGTTTCTCGGACAGTTTCGACGATGTCCTGAAAAACCTCGACTACCGCGCACCGGAACTGGTGGCGGGTGAAGTCGTCAAACTGGCGGCCCTGAGGGCGGCCCCCTTCAGGGATATCGTCGACCTTGGCTGCGGCACCGGCCTGTGCGGCCCTCTGATCCGCAGATATTGCGACAAGCTGACCGGCATAGACCTCTCGCCCGGCATGCTGCGCAAGGCGGCAGCGCTCAATGTTTACGATTTTCTCGTGGAAGGCGAACTGGTCGGCTTTCTGACCTCCGACCTGCCGACCCATTTCGACCTTGCCGTCTGTGTCGACACACTCTGTTACCTCGGCAACCTGCAGCCCTTCATGGAGGCGCTCTGTTCCGCGCTGGCGCCGGGCGGCATCCTGATCGCCAGTGTCGAACATCTTGACGATCCGTCCGGCCCCGACTACCGGGTCGATCCGACCGGCCGTTATGCCCATACCCCGGCGTATCTCCGCCGCAGCGCCGAGGCAGCCGGCCTGGATTACACGAAGGAGAAGACTGTGGTCCTGCGGCGAGAACTCGGCAAGGACGTTCATGGCCTGATCTTCGAATTGCGCAAACCCGATTCCGATGATCGGTAGGCGTGCAGTACGACGCGACAGCGTCAGACGCTTCAAATCGGCGGCAAAACGCTCTAAAGACTGAGACAGCCGGTGCTCGACCGGCCATCGATCCGATCAAACGGGAAACAGACTTGCGGTCAGGTGCCTCCAATCGCAGCGCGCTCGGGTTCATCCTGGTCACGCTCATTCTCAATTCCATGGGCATAGGCTTGATGATGCCGGTCATGCCGTCACTCCTGACCGAGCTGACCGCCCTGCCGGTGAGCGAAGCCGCGCGCTGGGGCGGCGCCCTCAGCGTGGTTTACGCCCTCATGCAATTCGCCTTCGGGCCCACCCTCGGCAATCTCTCCGACCGTTTCGGGCGGCGGCCCGTCCTGCTCATCTCCATGTTCGCCATGGCGGTGGATTATCTGGTCATGGCGTTCTCCTGGCACCTTGCCATCCTGTTTGTCGGCAGGACCCTGTCCGGTGTGGCAGGGGCGACTTTCTCCGCAGCCTCCGCCTATATTGCCGATCTATCGTCCAGGGAAGACCGCGCCAAGAACTTCGGCCTCGTCGGCGCAGGCTTCGGCGTCGGCTTCGTGCTTGGGCCGATGATCGGCGGCTTTCTGGGTGAATTCGGCACACGCGCGCCGTTTTTTGCCGCCGCGTTCCTCTCCTTGATCAATTTCCTGTTCGGTTATTTCATGCTGCCGGAAACCCTGAAGGCGGAGAACCGGAGAAGCTTTGACTGGAGACGGGCCAATCCCTTCGGTGCCCTGAAACAGATTGCCGCCTATCCGGCAGTCCGGACGCTTCTGCTGGCGATTTTCCTGTTCGACATCGCACATTATGTCTACCCGGCCGTGTGGAGCTTCTACGCGGAGGAAGTCTTCTCCTGGAGCCCGGGCGACATCGGCCTGTCGCTGGCCGCAGTCGGTGTCGGCTTCGCCTTTGTCCAGGGTTATCTGATCCGGGTGCTGGAACCGAAACTTGGCCCGGGCAAGACACTGCTGATCGGTCTTGGCGCCAATCTCGTCGCCTTCGCCGGTCTCGCGGTCGCCACAGCCGGATGGATGGCCTATGCAATGATCACCTTCGCGGCCTTCGGCGCGATGGCGACGCCTGCCTTTACCGGGCTGATGTCCAACCGCGTGCCCGACAATGCGCAGGGCGAACTGCAGGGCCTCATTGCCAGCGCCGCCGGTCTTTCCATGGTCGTCAGCCCCTTTGTCATGACCCAGGTTTTTGCCGCCTTCTCAGGCCCTGGCGCGGCGGTTTCCTTCCCCGGAGCACCGTTTGCCCTGGCGGGTCTCCTGATCCTGGCCGCCCTCCTGATCGCGCTGCCCTTCATCCGCCTGCCGCATGCAGTTCCCGCGACCGCCGCCCCCAACCCGGAGAACCCGGCAGAATAGATGTCCACTTCCTCGCACCCGGCACTTGACGGCCCAAGACTTTCCCCGGCTTCCGGCCGCGCCGCGCGGCAACTCGTCGTGATCCTCCACGGTTATGGCGCCGATGGCGCGGACCTGATCGACCTTGGCCGCGCCTGGCAGGGTCAACTTCCCGAGGCGGCATTTATCGCTCCGGACGCTCCCGAACTTCTGCCGTTCGAAGCCCTGGGAGGACGGCAATGGTTCGCCCTGAGCGAACGCACGCCCGCCGAATTCCGCATCGGCGCTGAAGCAGCCCAGCCTGCTTTGGACAGATTCCTGGACCAGGAACTGGAAAGACTGGCGCTGGATGAAAGCGCGCTTGCGCTGGTCGGCTTCAGCCAGGGGGCGATGATGGCGTTCCAGTGCGGACTTCGCCGCAAGTCGCCCCCCGCGGCGCTGATCGGTTATTCCGGATTGCTGCCCGGCAGCGACCGGCTGGGAACCGTCAATACGCAGAGCCCGGTCCTCATCGTCCACGGAACGGACGACGACGTCGTGCCGTGTTACCAGTCGGAGATTGCCTGCAAGGCACTCGAAAACGCCGGGGCCGACACCACGCTGCACCAACTTTCCGGGCTCGGTCATTCCATCGACGAGCGGGGCATGGTGCTCGGTGGCCGGTTTCTGGAAAAAGCTTTTTCCTGAAAGCCTTAGCCTGCCACCATGCCCGGACATCCACCAGCTTGCGGGTCCGACTGGGCCACTCCCCTCACCCGCAAAGCGGCAAAAGGTTAACGGGCGGACCTCCGTAGAAGTCCCGAAACCGGCGGGAAACAGCCGCTCCGCACAAATCGCAAGGGCAGTGGTTAATGGCCTGTAAACCAATTTGTTAAATACTGAGCGGAACGATGCGGGACCAGGAAGGTCCGGGACTGCCAGGATCAAGCAAAAATGCAGATTTCAATCGAGACTTCAACCCAGAGCGCCAGCCTGTTCTCGGCGTCCTATTCGAGTGGCGACACCGAAACCCAGAAGAACGAGCCGAAGGGCAATGCCTACGGCCATGATATCGGCCGCCGGGTCGGTCATCACAGGAAAGAAGCCACAAGCGCTCTCGAGGCTGCCAGCAAGAAGGCAGAGGAAGACGCGGTGGTCATTTCCGCCCTTCAGGAAGCCGTCGAGGCCGGCAAGGCGGACAACGATGGCGACGGCGATGACGACGGCGGTGCCCTGGCGACCGTCGAGGACTACCAGAAAACCGCAAGCCAGCTGAAAGCCGCTCTCGGTGAGGAAGACAGCGAAGCGTTCGCCTCCATTTCCTATGAAAGCGCGACGATTTCAACGACCACGATCGAAGCGGAAATCGGCGGCGAGACCATCTCCGCCCAGTTCGTCTCCTATGACCGGGTGTCCTACGACAGCGACACCGGCCTTTCGGTCAGCTCCGCCAGCGCCTCCACGATCGAAGGCGAAACCGACAACGGTTCCTTCAGCTACCTGAGCGCTTCCGTCAGCCAGCTTTATGCCGGAACCGGAGACCAGGTTTCGAACCTGTTCGGATTGACGGCTTAGGACTTTCGGCAACGTACAGCCAACAAGAAAGGGGGGAGCAAATGCTCCCCCCTTTGTCATGCGCCGTGTGCTTCAAGCCTTCTTCAGGTAGGCAACCAGGATATCAAGAGCCGCCTGCAGGTCGGTCTTGTGGATCATCTCGGTGACCGTGTGGATGTAACGGGTGCCCACCACGATGCCGACGGCCTTGGCTCCGGCTGCCGCCTGCTGGGCGGCCGCCCCGTCCTGCCCGCCCGCTGCCAGCATGGTGCGCTGGTAGGGGATCTTTTCCTTGGCGGCCAAAGCCTCGATTTCCTTCACCAGTTCCCGGTCGGCGATGAAGCTGGAATCCTTCACATGCAGGCCGAAGCCATCGCCCTGAACCGTGGTGCGGTCCTGTTCCGGAACGCCCGGCGTATCGCAGGCGAGCGTGGTGTCGACGCCGAAGCCGATGTCCGGCTTGATCGCGAAGGCCGCCGTGCGCGCACCGCGCAGGCCGACTTCTTCCTGGCAGGTGAAGGCGACATGAATTTCGCATTCGTGCTTGGCCTTGCCGAGCCCCTTGATGGCTTCGATGCCGAGCCAGCAGGCAATGCGGTTGTCCAGCGCCTTGGAAACCACCTTTTCGCCGATCTCGATCAGCGGTTCATCCATGGTGACCATATCGCCGACCCTGACGATTTCCCTGGTCTTCTCGCCGAGGCCGAGGTCGACCACAAATTCCTTCGGTTCGGGAACCTTCTTGCGTTCTTCAGGCGAGGAAATGTGAATGGGCTTGCCGCCCGGGTTCATGACGCCCTTGAAGTCGCCCTCATCGGTGGAGACCAGCACGCGGCGGGAGAAGAGGTTTCGGGCATCGAAACCGCCGACCGGCTGGACATGGACAAAGCCCTTGTCGGTGACATGGGAGACCAGAAAGCCGATCTCGTCCATATGACACAGCAGCATGATCTTTTTCGGCTCGCCCGACTTCGGCGCCTTCCGGCTTGCCCGGCGGCACAGCAGTGACCCCATCGGGTCCACCGTAACCTCGTCGAAAAGGTCCTTGATTTCGGCTTCGATCAATTCACGTACCCGGTGCTCGTGCCCAGGCACACCCGGCGTTTCGCAAAGTCGGCGAAGGAGATCTATATTCATGGAACATCCTGTTGGGAGTTTGAAATCGGGGTGATCCTATTCTGAATTGCGCTGCCAGATAAAGAGCGAAGACACGTAGCCGCAAAAGACAATTGAACCTTCCTGCCGGTCCCTGCAATAACGGCAGGGTTTCCGGCCGCCACGACTTGCGGTCGTGCGACGCCTTAAGGTCGATGGGGTCGGCAATGGCGGGCGCAATGAGAAGGTGCGGGCAAAATTGACGGAGATATGCAGTAAAACGGTTTCGTTCGTAGACCGGATGATTGGCGCCGACGATCAGCAAATCTTCACGCGCACATTCACTCCGATGGATGCCGGCGAACGCACACCCATCCTCCTGTTTCACGATTCCCTTGGATGCGTCGCGCTCTGGCGCGATTTCCCGAACCATCTCGCCCAGGCGACTGGCAGAACCGTGATCGCCTATGACCGGCCCGGTTTCGGCCGCTCCGAACGACGCCACGATGTCCTCGCGCCCGATTTCATTGCCGAAGAGGCCAGGACCGTCGTTCCGGCCCTTTGCGAGGCGTTGGAGGTCTCCCGTTTCATCGCCTGCGGCCACAGTGTCGGTGGCGGCATGGCGGTCCAGACGGCCGCCCGGTGGCCCGAATGCATTGAAGTGCTGATCACGATCGCCGCGCAGGCCTTCGTGGAGGACCGCACCCTCTCGGGGATCCGCGAGGCCAAAGCCGCCTTCGCTGAGCCCGGCGCCCTGGGGCGGCTGGAAAGGCATCACGGCGTCAGGGCCCGATGGGTTCTGGACGCCTGGACGGAAACCTGGCTGGCACCCGAATTTTCCGGCTGGACCCTTGATGAGGCGCTTGTACTCGTGCGGGCGCCAACGCTGGCGATCCACGGCAGCGAAGACGAATTCGGCTCGCCCCGTCATCCCGAACGGATTGCCTCGGGCACGGGTGGACAGGCGCTGCTCCTGCCCGGCACGGGCCATACCCCGCACAGGGAATGCCCGGATCTGCTTGTCGAAAAAATCGCCGCATTTCTGACAAGGCTTGACGCCGAGTAAGCCGCTCCAGCTGCCCCGGCAGGCAGGCTTGCGAGGCCTCGAAACCGGCTGACGGAGCACATTTGAAGATATTCGCTTAACCGATTGCTCGTCATTTTGGAAAAATCAGCAGCCGGCGGCTCGCTTTGCCATTGCAGTGTCGCATTTGGTGACAAACATTCTAGGGCCTATGAGAAAAACGCCTGAAGCTCCCAGCGAACAGGCGTGCCCCTTCCTGACCGACCATTCCGGGAACAAGAAAATGGCCCAAAAAAAGCGTTTCATTCTTTCCATTGACGGCGGCGGTATCCGCGGCCTGATCCCCTTACGCGTTCTTGAAAGCCTTGCCTGCCGTCTCGGGCAGCGGGGCGTGACCGCGCCGATGCACCGGATCTTCGACCTGATGGCCGGCACTTCCACCGGCGGCCTGATCGCCGCCGGCCTCAGTGCACCGCGCCCTGGCGGCGCGACGGGAGAAGCCGCGGCCACGATTGACGAACTCAAGGTCTTCTTCGAACGCGAAGCGCGGGAAATCTTCAAGCGCTCCATAGGCGACCGGCTGGCGCGAACCGTAACCAATCCACTTGGCTTCCTTGACGAGGCCTATGATGTCCGCCCGCTGGAAAAAATTCTGAAGGAACGTTTCGGCTGGACCTCCATGGCCAGCGGCCTGACCCGGCTGGTGCTGCCCGCATACGACATCGAGAGGCGCCGCGCCGTCTTCATGACCAACGGACTTGAAGAAAACGGCAGCCGGCCCGACGACTATTACTTCTGGCAGGCCGTCCGGGCGGCGACCGCGACCCCGGCCTATTTCGAACCGGCGCGGGTGGAAAACCTCAGCCGCAAGCGCGACGAGGCAATGGTGGACGGCGGCGTCTACATGCACGACCCGGCAATCGCGGCCTATCTGGAAGCCCGCAAGCTCGGCTGGAATGAAGATGACATCACCATCCTCTCGCTCGGCACCGGCAAAGCTCCCGAACGCGCCTTTGCTTACGAAGACGCCCTCGGTTGGGGCGCCCTCGGCTGGATGCAGCCGTCCAGGGGCGTGCCGCTTCTGTCGATCCTGGCCGACGGCCAGGCCCAGACAGCTGCCTACCAGGCCCGGCACCTGTTTACCGATCTGCCCAACGTGACCTATCTGCGCTTCGATGCCGAACTCGCGGCGGATGCGGAAGACATGGACAATGCCCGTCCGGGCAACATCATCACGCTCAACGGCGCCGCCGACAGGATCATCCGGGACAACACCGTGCTGCTCGACGAGATAGCGGAAGTGTTGAAAGTCCATGTCGAATCCGGCGAATCGGATGCGCCGGAGCCGAATTTGGTGCATGCTGCCTGAAGCGGAAAGTCTGCCGCGCCCATTCGGCCGGCAGACCTTCATGAGAAGCACTGACGCACGAGGTTCAAGGCAACCATGCGTAGACGGGCAACCACTCCTGGACGGGCTGACAGTCCAGCCACGCCGAAACGCTGGAAAATCGCATTCCTGGCAGCCCTGGGCGGGCTATTTGCCGTCCTGACGGTCCCTGACGCGGGCGCCCGTACGCCTGTGCCGCCCGCGAAACCGGCCGACATACCCGGCGCCGCGGACGGACTGCAGGCGACGGGAGAATTCCGGCCGAGCCTGCAAAAGATCGCAGGCGTTCCGGTTCCGGTCAAAAAACGCGCGGTGCCAGAAGGTTATGTCGCCAGCAAGCCGAATCTTGTGATCTATCCAAGCCTTCCGGCAAAGGATTATTTCGGTGCGGCCAACGGTCCGGCACCGCTGAAGTCCAGAGCCATCGGCTCCTATGCCAAGGGGTGTCTGGCAGGCGGCGCGGCTCTGCCGACCGACGGGCCGACCTGGCAGGTGATGCGCCTGTCGCGCAACCGCAACTGGGGCCATCCGGAGCTGATCGACTTTCTGGAGGACCTTGCAACCGATGCCCCGAAGCTCGGCTGGAACGGCCTTCTGGTCGGCGACCTCGCCCAACCGCGCGGCGGCCCGATGACCTCCGGCCATGCCAGCCATCAGGTCGGCCTCGACGCGGACATCTGGCTGACGGAAATGCCGAACCGCCGCCTGACGCCGCAGGAGCGCGAGGAAATCTCCGCCGTTTCGATGCTGATCGGCCCGCTCGACGTCAAGGGCGCCGACCGCCGGGTGGACCCGGCGAAATGGACGGAAAGCCGCGCCCGGCTGATTCGCAGGGCGGCCTCCGACAGGCGCGTCGCCCGGATCTTCGTGAACCCGACGATCAAGAAGGCCTTGTGCAATTTTGAAAAGGGCCGGGACCGCGCCTGGCTGCGCAAGGTCCGCCCGTGGTGGGGGCACCACTACCATTTCCATGTGCGGCTTTCCTGCCCGCCCGGCAGCGCCGGTTGCCAGGACCAGAACCCGCCGCCGCCCGGGGACGGCTGCGGCCAGCAGCTTACCTACTGGCTGTCGGACGAGCCCTGGGTCCCGAAGAAACCGAAGAAGCCGGGTGAAAAACCGAAGGTCGTCCGGAAGAAACCTATGGCCCTCGCCGCCCTGCCGAAAGCCTGCCAGAACGTGCTGACGGCGAACTGAAGGCGGATCAGTGGAGTTCTCCCATTTGCCCCACCTCATCCTGAGGAGGACCGTCAGGTCCGTCTCGAGGGATAGGCGGCCTACTCCTGACCAAGCGGCCCATTCTTCGGAACGCATGACATTGCCAAGCTCCTCAGGATGAAGGAATGCGGTCGTTTCCTGGCATGTTCCGCACAGACTCTGACCGCGCAACTCACCTTGCCCTCACTTGTCCGGAGCGGGTGCCGTGTTCAAAACCTTCGACAGAAACACCAGATCCAGCCAGCGCCCGAATTTGGTGCCCGCCTGTGGCACCCGTCCCGTCACTTCGAAGCCGAGTTTCTCATGCAGCGCGATGGAAGCGGCGTTGTCGCCGTCGACCACGCCAATGAGCACATGAATGCCTTTCTCGCCGGCGATCTCCATGACGCGGGTCAGGAGATCGCGGCCGACGCCGCGCCGCTGAAAGGAAGGGACGACATAAACGGAGTGCTCCGCCGTAAGCCGGTAGCCCTCCCTCGGGCGGAAGGGACCGTAGCTGGCAAAGCCGATGACTTCGTCGGCCTCGTTGGCCGCCACCAGAACCGGCAATCCCTGCTTCTTGCGTCCTTCAAACCAGGTCAGCCTGTCGTCCAGCGTTTCCTCGCGCGTCGTCCAGGCGGCGGTCGTTTGCCGCACCGCATGATTATAAAGCGCAAGAATAGCGGGAACATCCTTGGGTTCGGCGTTGCGAATAATCATAAAAGCCTCTTGCTCGGCCGGGACACACGGTTTCACGCCCCGCCCTCAAATCAGTTTGTGCCCTGATTTTCCATGATTTGCAGCATCTTCGGAATACGTCATATGCCGGAATCCGTCCGCCTTCCCGGCCGGGAACCGGAAAACCACACCATGGGCTTCAAAAAACCACCTGATTTCCGCCGACGGAACGAGCTATCCACTAGGCGAAACCGAATTGCGGTGGTAAACGGGCGGCCATGACGACGAAGACGCTTTCCAACATCCGCAACTTTTCCATCGTGGCCCACATCGATCACGGCAAGTCGACGCTCGCCGACCGCCTGATCCAGATGACCGGCACGCTGACCGATCGCGAAATGACCGAGCAGGTCCTCGATTCCATGGACATCGAGCGCGAGCGCGGCATCACGATCAAGGCGCAGACCGTCCGGCTGATCTACAACGCCAAGGACGGCCAGCAATACACGCTGAACCTGATCGACACCCCGGGCCACGTCGACTTTGCCTATGAAGTCTCCCGCTCGCTGGCGGCCTGCGAGGGCTCGCTGCTGGTGGTCGACGCTTCGCAGGGCGTGGAGGCGCAGACGCTCGCCAACGTCTATCAGGCGATCGAGAACGACCACGAGATCGTCACGGTCCTGAACAAGATCGACCTGCCGGCAGCCGAGCCCGACCGGATCAAGGAACAGATTGAGGATGTGATCGGCATCGATGCCTCGGACGCCTGCATGATCTCCGCCAAGACCGGCCTTGGCGTCGACGACGTTCTGGAAGCCATCGTCCACAAGCTGCCCGCGCCGAAGGGCGACCCGGACGACACGCTGAAGGCGATGCTCGTCGACAGCTGGTACGACACCTATCTCGGCGTCATGGTTCTGGTGCGCGTCATCAACGGTTCCCTGAAGAAGGGCCAGAAGATCAAGATGATGGGCACCGGCGCCGCCTATGATGTCGACCGGGTCGGCGTCATGACGCCGAAGTTCCTGCAGGTCGACGAACTTCACGCCGGCGAGATCGGCGTCATTACCGGTTCGATCAAGGAAGTCGCCGACACGCGCGTCGGTGACACCATCACGCTGGAAAAGAAACCCTGCGCGGAAGCGCTGCCCGGTTTCAAGCCGGCCCAGCCGGTGGTTTTCTGCGGCCTCTTCCCCGTGGATGCCAACGATTTCGAGGACCTCCGGGCTGCCATGGGCAAGCTGCGCCTCAACGACGCCAGCTTCTCCTATGAAATGGAAACTTCCGCCGCGCTCGGCTTCGGCTTCCGCTGTGGCTTCCTCGGCCTTCTCCACCTGGAAATCATCCAGGAACGGCTTTACCGCGAGTTCGATCTCGACCTGATCGCGACCGCGCCTTCGGTGGTCTATCAGATGACCCTTACCGACGGTTCGGATGTGGAACTGCACAACCCGGCGGACATGCCGGACATCGTGAAGATCTCCGAAATCCGCGAGCCGTGGATCCGCGCGACCATCATGACGCCGGACGAATATCTCGGCGGCATCCTGAAGCTCTGCCAGGAACGGCGCGGCATTCAGGTGGACCTCTCCTATGTCGGTTCGCGCGCCATGGTCACCTACGACCTGCCGCTCAACGAAGTGGTCTTCGACTTCTATGACCGGCTGAAGTCGATTTCCAAGGGCTACGCCTCCTTCGACTACCAGATCTCCGACTACCGGGCCGGCGACCTCGTTCGCATGTCGATCCTTGTCAACGAGGAACCGGTGGACGCGCTCTCCGTACTCGTGCACCGCAGCCAGGCGGAACGCCGCGGCCGCGCCATGTGCGAGAAGCTGAAGGAGCTGATCCCGCGGCACATGTTCAAGATCCCGATCCAGGCGGCCATCGGCGGCCGGGTGATCGCCCGTGAAACCATCTCTGTGCTGCGCAAGGACGTGACCGCCAAGTGCTACGGCGGCGACGCCACCCGTAAGCGCAAGCTTCTGGAAAAGCAGAAGGCGGGCAAGAAGAAGATGCGCCAGTTCGGCAAGGTCGAAATCCCGCAGGAAGCCTTCATTCAAGCGCTTAAGATGGATGAGTGAGAAGCGGTCGGGCTCTGCCCGACGCAAAGGTCCCTTGGACCTTTGCGAGCTTCGAACGCCCGCGAGGGTAAGGTGCGAAGCACCGTCGAGCAGACTAAAGTCGGTCACGCTCCGCGTGATCAGATAACCCGACGGATCAGTCGCAGGATCGAGCGAACAGACAATGGCCGCCGATATCTCCTCGATATCCGGCATCCGGCATCCGGCATCCGGCATCCGGCGGAAACATAGGTGACACGATGAGCCTTGAACAGGATCTCCGCGAGCGCGCGGAAAACAAATGCGAACTCTGCGGCGCGACCGAAGCCCTTGCCCCACTGGAGGTTGGCCCGAACGCGGACGGCACCGCCGCAAACGCGATCCTTGCATGTTCCACCTGCTCCGGTCAGATCACCGGCGCGGCGGAAACCGATACCAACCACTGGCATTGCCTGAATGAATCTGCCTGGAGCCAGGTTCCGCCCGTTCAGGTCACCGCCTATCGCCTGCTGGCAGGGATGCCCGAGGAAGGCTGGGCGCGGGATCTTCTCGACATGCTCTACCTGGAAGACGATGTTCTTTCCTGGGCCAGGGCGGGACTAACGAGCGCCGCTTCCGATGACGACGGCGAAGTCGTCCACAAGGACACCCATGGCGCTGTCCTGAATGCCGGCGACACGGTCACCCTGATCAAGGACCTCAAGGTCAAGGGCGCCAATTTCACCGCCAAACGCGGCACGGCCGTCCGCAACATCAGCCTCGTCGCCGACAATCCGGCACAGATCGAAGGCCGCGTGAACGACCAGCGGATCGTCATTCTGACCGAGTTCGTGAAGAAGTCCTGAGGCGAAACGGCTCGTTCTTTCACTTCTCATTCCTGTACCCGCTTTCGCGAGCATGAACTCCGGCAGGCATCTTGCAAACACGGAACCTTGCGGAGTTCTTTGATATCGGGAGAGACTTGATCCCGGCTTTCCGCTGTGCTGCAGCCGGGATGACAAGTTGAGAGCGAATATTGATGCCAGGAATTTCATAAGTTCCGAGAAAGTCCCGTTGCTTTAGCAACTCCGCTGAAACGCCCCGAGGATCGCCGAGGCGACCGGCCCGGCTTCGCGGGTAAAAAGCGCCATGCGGGTCTTCGGCAGGTCCGGCAACCCGTAGAGCCTGCCAACGTCCCGGCAGCCGTCAGGCATGTTGTTGCGACCGAGGCAGGTAATGCCGAGGCCGGCGGAAACGGCGGCCTGGACCGCGCTGACGCTCGTCCCGGTGAACACGTCCTCAAAGACGATCCCGGCTTCTTTCAGCTTTTCCTTCGACAACCGCCGGACCGCGCAACTATCGGAAAGGGCAACCATGGGAAACGGCCGGTCCGTTGTCCAGGAAAAGCCCTTGGACGCCGTCCAGACGAGGTCGTCCTCGAAAGCCGTCTGCCCCGTCACGTCGACATCTTCGGAGCGGATCACCACGGCCCCAAAGAGGCCTGCCCTGTAATCCTTGAACAGGACTTCTGACGAGCCCGCGGAAACGTGAAGCCGATGGTCCGGCAACGCACGGTTCAGCTCGGCGATAATGGCCGGAAGACTGTTTCCGGCCGCATGGTCGCTGACCCCCAGCAGCAGGCGCTTGCGTTCATCGGTTCCCGTCACGCGGGAAGCCACCTGATCGTGAAGGTCGATCAGTCTGCGGGCATCCACAAGGAACCGGGCTCCCAGGCTCGTCAGCCGGACCGACCGCGGCGACCGGCTCAGCAGCCTGGCTCCGAGACGTTCTTCCAATTTCTTGATCTTCAGGCTGACGGCCGACTGGCTCGCACCGGTCAGGTGCCCCGCCTGCGTGAAGCTGCTGGTGTCGGCGACATGCACGAAGGCGCGCAGGAGATCCAGATCGAGATTGCTCATGCAATCATTATGAAATCATATTTTTGAAATATCAAAGATTTGTTTTTCTTATTTTAACGCAGCGCCTACGCTTCCTTCAGCGCTCTTTGCAATGGAGGAAGAAATGCCGCTGACACAAGTCTCCCTGATGAAAGGCTCAAAAACACCGGCACAGAAAGCCGCGATCCTGGACGAGATCTACCAGGCCCTGCGCGAGACTTTCGACGTGCCGGCGGACGACAAGTTCATGACCGTCACCGAGGTGGAACGGGAGGATTTTGTCTTCGGCCGTTACTACATGAACGTCGCCCGCTCCGACGATCTCGTCATAATTCAGCTGACCGTCAGCGACACGCGCACCCAGGCGAAGAAGAGAGCGCTGTTCGCACGCATTGCCGAAGGGCTGGGGCGCGAAGTTGGCGTCCGGCCGGAGGATGTCTTCATCGGTCTGGTCGAAACGAAACTGGAAAACTGGTCCCTGGGCAACGGCCAGATGCAGTATGCAGACAGGCAGCCTGCGACCGTGTGAGATTCGCCGGAGTCGGCAAATCACCACCGAGGTCATCCCCGCCTCCGGGCGGGGATCCACTCATTTCCAGAGCGCCGGGAAGTGAGCACGTCGCAAACGGAAACACACCGAAAAAGCCTTGAATTCCATTTGCGCGGCCAGCTGGGTTGGATCCCGGGTCAAGCCCGGGATGACCACGTTTGCGCGG
>NZ_JBNKYW010000018.1:0-6533 GCF_050301095.1 Roseibium sp. | reverse complement strand
GCTCATCATGGAATTGATCAACAACATCGCTAAGGCGCATGGCGGCTATTCGGTATTTGCAGGCGTTGGCGAGCGCACGCGCGAGGGCAATGACCTTTACTGGGAAATGATCGAATCCGGCGTGAACAAGGAAGGCGGCGGCGAAGGCTCCAAGGCGGCTCTCGTCTACGGCCAGATGAACGAGCCTCCCGGAGCCCGCGCACGTGTTGCCCTGACCGGTCTGACCGTGGCGGAACACTTCCGCGACAAGGGCCAGGACGTTCTGTTCTTCGTGGACAACATCTTCCGCTTCACTCAGGCCGGTTCCGAGGTGTCCGCACTTCTCGGCCGTATCCCGTCGGCCGTGGGTTACCAGCCCACGCTTGCTACCGACATGGGGTCCATGCAGGAGCGCATCACCACCACGACCAAGGGCTCGATCACGTCCGTGCAGGCCGTTTACGTCCCGGCCGACGACTTGACCGACCCGGCACCGGCTTCGACCTTCGCGCACCTTGATGCGACGACCGTTCTGAACCGTTCCATCGCTGAAAAAGGCATCTATCCGGCCGTGGATCCGCTGGACTCCACCTCGCGTATGCTGGATGCCCGCATCATCGGTGAAGAGCACTACGAAACCGCACGTGCCGTTCAGGGTACGCTGCAGCGTTACAAGGCGCTCCAGGACATCATCGCCATCCTGGGCATGGACGAACTGTCTGAAGAAGACAAGCTCACCGTTGCCCGCGCACGTAAGATCGAGCGCTTCCTGTCCCAGCCGTTCTTCGTGGCTGAAGTCTTCACCGGTTCTCCGGGCAAGCTGGTTGCCCTGGAAGACACCATCAAGGGCTTCAAGGGCCTGGTGGAAGGTGAATATGACCACCTGCCGGAAGCTGCCTTCTACATGGTCGGCTCCATCGAAGAAGCCATCGAGAAGGCACAGCGGCTGGCTGCGGAAGCTGCCTGATCCTGAAATTGATCGGACGCCCCGCCGGGCGTCCGGCTTTCTTCATGTTTGATGGCTCTGCCATCAGAAAACGTAGACTGACAAGGAAGACGCCAAATGGCTGAACTTTTCCAGTTTGAGTTGGTCTCGCCGGAGCGCCAGCTCCTCTCCGAGCAGGTTTCCGAGGTCATCGTACCCGGCGCCGACGGCGAGTTTGGCGTTCTCAAGAACCACAGCCTGTTCATGTCCACCATCACGCCGGGCATTCTGAAGGTCCGCAAGGAAGGCGATGGCTGGGACGAATACTTCGTACGTGGCGGCTTCGCTGACGTCACCCCGGAAGGTTTGACCGTTCTGGCAGAACAGGCCGTGCCGGTCGGCGAGATCGATGCCGAACAGCTCGATCAGCAGATCAGGAACGCGGAAGAGGACGTCGCCGATGCAAAGGACGACGATTCCCGCCAGCGGGCCGAAAGGACGCTGTCCCGTCTGAAGGACGTTGTTGAAGCCCTGAAGGCGGCCTGACCGCTCAACGGCAACCGACTGCTGAGAAAATTGGACGCGGCCCGGAAACGGGCCGCGTTTTTCTTGTGATCCGTGGGGTCAAAGGTTCACGACTTCCTGCGGTTTCCGCGGATCAAAGAACTTGTATCCGTTCCGGCCGTGTTCCTTTACCTGGTAGAGCGCGACGTCGGCTCTTTTCAGGATTGGTCTTGCATCATCCGTTTCTCCGGTCACCGAGGCAATGCCGATACTGACCCCGATCGAAACCGTGTGTCCCTGAACGGTAAAGGGGACCATGATCTTTTGAACCAGCCGTTCGGCAACTTCCGCGGTGCTGCCTCCGGCGGCATCGGTTCCGCTGAGCAGAACGCCGAACTCGTCGCCGCCGAGGCGGGCGATCAGATCCGAGGACCGGACACATTCCTTCAGCCGGCGGGCCACCTGCTTGAGCAATTCGTCCCCGACATCGTGGCCAAACCTGTCGTTAACGGGTTTGAACCGGTCGAGGTCGAGGAGCATCAGATCGCCGTGACGGCCAGTGGCTGCTGCAGCGGCAATCTCTTCCTCCAGACGCAAGTTGAACAAAGTGCGGTTGGCCAACCCGGTCAGCATGTCGTGGTGAGCGGCGAATTCGATCTTCTGGGCAGCCTTCTCCCGCTGTGTCACGTCTTCATGGGTACCGATCCAGCCGCCGGTGGGCATCGGGACATGGATTGAACTGATGATCCTGCCACCCGGATGCTCGAACTTGCAGGGAACGACTTGTCCGGAGGACAGGCGGACCAAAAGGTCCGAGACATGTTCATGAACGTCACCTTCGAATTCGCCGCGGTTCTTCTCGGCTTCGATCAGTTCCATCAGGCTGATGCCTTTCCTGACCTCTCCTTCCGGCTTGCCGAAAATGTCGACATATTGCTGGTTCCAGAGGGTGAGCCGGCCATCACGGTCGAAAACGCTGACGCCCTGGCGCATTTCAGACAGGATGGCTTCCAGTTCCTCGGACCGCAGCCGGGCCGTACGCTCGTTTTCGGCCAGTTGGGCTTCCATGCGTTTGCGATCGGTGATGTCGAAGAAATTGTAGATTACGCCGCCCTGGGGCAAAGGCGTGCAACGGATTTCGATAAAGGATCCATCCGCTGAACTTCGTTCGTAACTGTGAGCCTTGGTAAGGTCGTAAAGTTCAATTCGCTCCTTCGCAATCTTGTCAGGATCGCCGGGACCGTAGTCTCCACGGACCGCGTTGTAGCGGATGGCCTGGAACAAGGTGGGCTTTCCGTCGACAAAGGACTGCGGATAGTTGAGCAGGCGCACGAACTCCGAATTGCAGGACGCCAGTCGCAAATTCTCGTCGTAATGGGCGAAGCCGCCGGGAAAATTGTCGAACAGGACTTGAAGGGTTTCGGCCTGCTGTTTGGTCTCGGTGATATCGGTCAGAGAAACGACGATGCCATCGAGATCGAATTCGCTATCCTGATCGACGGGATGTGCATTGACCCTGAGCCACCTGGACAATCCGCTATCTTCCGGCCGCATGCAGGCGACGAGGTTCGATACGCGCGTGGGATTTTCCGCTGCCATCGCCAGAAGATTTTCGCAGTCCCCTTCACCTTCGATTTCACATCGAATCCGGACGTGTGGATCGCTGACGTTCAAGCCTGTCAGTTTCCTGTCGGCAATCCCGAACAGCTGCACCGCAGCCGGGTTGGCGGACAGAATCTCACCCGAATGCGACAGCAGCAAAATGCCTTCACTCAAGGTCTTGAGCGTTGTTCTGTGCACGGCTTCGGATTGTCTGATTGCGATTTCGGAGCGCTTCCGCTCGGTAATGTCGAAGAAACTGGAGACCAGACCGCCGTTCGGCAGCGGAATGCCCCGGACTTCCAAAATGGTGCCGTTGGGGCTGGTTCTCTCGTAAAGATGCGGCTCGGGTCCCTTGAACAGTTCCAGGCGTTCACGGTACAGCCTGTCAGGGTCTCCTGGCCCGTAGTCGCCGCGTTTGGCGATGTAGTAAGCAACTTCCTCCAGCGTTGCCTGCTCCTGAATGAATTCATGCGGCAGCTGCAGAAGCCTCTCGAAGTCCTCGTTGCAGACGGCAAGACGGTGTTGCTCGTCGTAATAGACCAATCCGCCCGGAAGGTTCTTGAAAACGACCTGCAGGGTTTCCAGGTTGCGCATCGTTTCCGTCACATCGGTCAGGGAGAGGACGATACCGTCGAGGCCGTAATCGCTGTCCGTGTCGATCGGCTTGGCGTTCAGCTTCAACCAGCGGGTTTGTCCATTGCCGCGAGGGTGAACGCAGACCACGGTGTTTGAAACCTGTGCCGGGTCGCGGGCAGCCAGTTCAAGCGGGGAAACGCTCTCGCTATGACCGGGAACGTCAAAGCGTATGTCGAGGTCGACGTCCGCCACATGCATGCCGGTCAGGTCATCGTTGGTCGACCCGAGCAATTCCAGTGCGGCAGGATTTACGGATTGGATCTGCCCCGAGCGGCTCAGCAGCAGAATACCCTCCTGCAGGGTGAGCAGCGTCGTTCTGTGAATGGCCTCCGAGCGTTTGACGGCATCTTCCGCGCGTTTCTTCTCCGTAACGTCGAACAAACAGAAGACCATCCCGCCGCTGGGTGTCGGGAAGGCGCGTGTGTCCAGAACCCGGCCGTCACCTGTAATGCGTTCGTATTGCGATGGCTGCTTGTCGTTGAAGTCCTGGAAGGTATTTCTGACGATTTCCTTGGGATTGCCCGGGCCGAAGTCGCCTCGCTTCGCCAGATAGAGCAGGGCATCCTGCCTGCGTGGTCTGTTTTCGATCACCGCGCGCGGAAGCTTGAGCATTCTGCGGAATGTTTCGTTGTAGGCGGTGAGGCGCATCTCCTCGTCGTGGTAGACAATGCCTCCGGGGAAATTTTCGAAAATTGCCTGAAGTTTTTCTTCCTGAATCTTGATCTCGGAAATGTCGGTCAGAGAAATGACAACGCCATCCAGCTTGAATTCACTGGCAGCGCTGATTGATCTGGCCCGTACCCGGAGCCATGCCATGCCGGCCGCACCGGGCCGCGAGACCCGAACGGTGAGCTTGTCGATTCGCTCAGGCTGGGTTGGGGTCAGGTCGAACAATTCACGGCCGGACAGGGGATCGTCGACCTGGGCTTCGATGTCGAGCTCAAGGTCCTGAAGTCTCAGACCCCTCAACTCCTCGCCTGCGTAGCCAAGTAGATGGGCAGCTGCGGGGTTGAATGACTGAATGTGTCCAGAACGGGTGACCAGCAGAATGCCTTCACTCAAGGTCTTCAGGGTCGTGCGCTGCACGGCTTCGGAGTAGCGCACGGCTTGTTCGGACTGCTTCCGGGCAGTGATATCCTGAAACGCCCCGACCAGACGGGTCAGCTTGCCGTTTTCGAAAATCGGCCGGCCCGCGGACCGGATCCAGAGACTGCGACCCTTGGCGGTTGTGAACGGAAGCTCGACATCCCAGCCGGTTCCCTCCGAAATGCATCTGTCCAGTGCTTCCCGGAAAACAGGCCGGCTGTCCTGATCGTAAAAGGACAAAGCCAGCTCCAGACTCGGTGTGAAACCCGGTTCCACTTCATGGATTTCCCGGGTTTTGTCTGTCCAGACCAAGGTGTTGGAGGCAATGTCGAGTTCCCATCCGCCGACACCGGATACATTTGCAATCTCTCCAAGCAGATCGCTTTCACGCTTGGCTCTCTTGTGAACCTGCTCGGCCTCCTGCAGCGCCGCTTTCGAGGTCAGCCTGGCCCGGTGGGCCTTGATGAGGCCTTCGGCCACGGTTCCCATTCGGCTGAGTTGCTCAAGCTGGGCTTCTGTCGGAGTGTGCGGTTCCCGGTCCAGGACGCACAGCGTGCCGAGCCGGTTCCGGCCATCAATGGAGAGCGGGCATCCGGCATAAAAGCGGAAGTGAGGCGGCCCGGTGACCAGAGGGTTGTCCCTGAAACGCTCGTCTGCAAGCGCGTCGGGCACGACAAACAACTCGCTGTTCAGAATGGCGTGCTGACAGAAGGAATTGTCCCGCGGCATTTCGGAAGGCTCCAGCCCGCACCGTGCCTTGAACCAAAGTTCCTTTTCACCAACGAAGCAGATCAGGGCGATTGGGCAGTTGAAAATCGCGGCGACGGCCGAAACGACGGCATCGTATTCGGGCAATTGCTCAGAATGAAGGATCTGAAGCGAATTCAGCGCTTCCAGACGTTCGGCTTCATTGTCTGCATGCACAAAGCTCATCGTGTGCATTGTCTCCCGAAGGGATTCGTCCCGACAACTTTCCAGGCTGACATTGCCAACGAATGCTCGGCTTCACGAATGGGGCGGGTCTTGATAAGAGCCGAGTGTCCTTCTTGCGTTACCTAGCGTCGTTTCCTTCCGGCAGCATCGTGTGAAATCATAGGTACCTGAATTGTTGCAATATAAGATTAATTTTAAGAACTTAATCGATTTGTCTATAAATACAGGGTTGTTTTAGGCGGAGCCTGTATATCTCAGGAGGCATTTTTGCGTATTAGTGGAAATGCGTAGGAAGTTTTACGTTTGAATATTTTGTCAAAGGCGAATTGAAAAGAACGGAATTTCCAGAATTTCTGAATCTTGCAGGTTCTCTTTGGGTAAGTCTGCCTCCGATGCAGGGGCAACAAAAAACCCGGCCTGAGAGGCCGGGTTCGAGGTCCGTGGGCTTTTGCCACGAAAGATCTGCTTTTGTGTATCAAGCAGCTTTTGTCTTCAGGCCGCGCGGCGGAAGGACAGGCTCATGCCGCCACCGGAACGGTTGCGGCGGCGCTCTTCCGGCGGAATGTAAACAATGGCGCTATGCTCTACGCAGTAGGACACACCCGGCTCGATGCGGGTGTTGCACGGAAAGATGTAGTTACCTGCATCGCCTTCTGCCCATTTGCAGCAGCCCGGACGCGGGAGAGACAAGTCAGCCATGGTGTTTTCCTTTGATCTTCTAACCAGCGGCAAAAGCGCTCGAGCATCCTCGGGAGGAGAGGATCCGAACAGCCTTTGTCAGAAATCGGATGTAATCGGCGCCCGGGACATCATCCGCAGTCCAACCCAAATGGGTGCCCTTCAGCAAGCGCAGGGATTACATAAGCGG
>NZ_JBNKYW010000017.1:0-6037 GCF_050301095.1 Roseibium sp. | reverse complement strand
AGGCCATCTGGTAGAGCGTTTCGCAATCACATCCGGCAACGCCCCTGGACGGTTTTCAAGGAGACACCATGCAACCCTGTTTTCACCTGGCCTATCACGTCACGGACCTGGATGAGGCACGTGCCTTCTACGGCACCCTGCTTGGCTGCCAGGAAGGCCGCAGCACGGAGACCTGGGTCGATTTCAATTTCTTCGGACACCAGATTTCCCTTCATCTCGGCAAGCCGTTCGAGACGACCAACACCGGCAAGGTCGGCGATCACATGGTGCCGATGCCGCATCTCGGCGTCGTTCTCGACATGGCGACCTGGAAAGCCCTTGCGGAAAAATTGACGGCCACTAACCTCGACTTCGTCCTGCCCCCGACGATCCGGTTTCAGGGAGAACCGGGAGAACAGAGCACCATGTTCTTCCTCGATCCGTCCGGAAACCCGATCGAAATCAAGGGCTTTGCCGATGAAGCCGGAGTTTTTGCCGTATGAAGACAGTTGTGCCCTTTATCTCCGCTGCAAGCGACGGCGAACGGCAGGCCTGGCGGGACGTACTGCCCGCCGCCCTTGAAGAGGTCGCGGAGGTCAAACCCTTTGAGGCGCTGACGGAAGAAGAACGCCTTGCTGCAAAGGTTGCCATCGTCGCCAATCCGGATCCGGCCGAAGTCGCGGCGCTTCCCGCTCTCGTCTGGGTGCAAAGCCTTTGGGCCGGAGTCGAACGGCTGTGTGCGGACCTGCCTGAGAACGGCCCCCGCATCGTCCGCTTGACCGATCCGCAAATGGCCGAGACCATGTCGGAAGCCGTTCTGGCCTGGACGCTCTATCTGCACCGGGACATGCCGCGTTACCGCCTGCAGCAGGAAAAGAAAATCTGGCAGGACCACGTCCTGAAGCTGCCGCAGGAACGCACCATCGGCGTGCTCGGCCTCGGCAAGCTGGGGGCCGCCGCCGCGCTACGGCTCAAGACAAATGGCTTCGACGTCGCCGGCTGGAGCCGGAGTGAGAAGGTTCTGGAGGGTATCTCCTGTTTTCACGGGGAAGACGGGCTTGCGGCCATCCTGAACCGGTCCGACATCATCGTCCTGCTGATGCCACTGACAGTCGAAACGAAGGGCCTCATCGGCGAAAAAGCCCTGCAACACTGCAAAAAGGGTGCGGCACTCATCAATTTTGCCCGTGGGCCAATCCTTGATGCAAAGGCACTGATTGCGGCACTCGACCGGGGTGATTTGAGCCACGCGGTGCTCGACGTCTTCAACGAGGAACCCTTGCCGCAGTCCGATCCGCTGTGGGGCCATGAAAGCGTGACCGTGCTGCCGCATATTTCCGCGCCGACAATCACCACCACCGCCTCCAGGATCGTGGCTCGGAATATCGGCCGCTATTTCGAAACGGGCACCGTCCCGGAGAGCGTCGACAGGAAACGCGGATATTGAGTTTCGCAGAGAGCCATGTCGCAATAGTGTCAAGGGTGCCGCCGTATCAGGCTACCAGAGAATTCCGTTTTGACGACAGGTGCCTCATGTCCGACCTTCCCATTCTTGGTGCAGCGCTCAACCTCAATTCGTTCGAGACGCACCGCGAACTCATGCTGGAAAAACCGCGAGATCTCGAGCTGCAGGATTTCTGGTCGCCGAACGTTCTGAACGGCGACTGGATGCCTCTGATCGAGCGGGCCAGAACCCTGCTCGACGGGCACAAGGGCCGCCTCGGTATCCACGGGCCCTTCATCGGCCTAAGCATGGCTGAGCCCGACCCCGATGTCCGCGACGTGGTGAAGAAGCGCCTGCGACAGGGACTGGAGATCTGCGAAGCGCTCGGTGCGACGCAGATGGTCGTACACAGTCCGGATTCGGCCTGGAGCTACTACAATCTCGACCTTTACGACAACGGCCGGGAACGGCACATGGAGACCTGCCACCTGACCATGAAGGATGCGGTCCGGCAGGCCGAGGACATCGGCTGCGAGCTGGTGCTGGAAAACATCGAGGACATGGACCCCTCATCCCGGCTCAAAATGGCGGAAAGCTTCGGGTCGGAAGCGGTCAAGGTCTCCCTCGACACCGGCCATGCCCATTACGTTCACGGTGTTAACGGCGCCCCGCCGGTCGACTATTTCGTCAAGGCGGCGGGCAACAACCTGCGGCATGTCCACCTGCAGGACGCGGACGGCTATGCCGACCGCCACTGGACCCTCGGCGAAGGCACCATCAACTGGCGCGCGGTGTTCGCGGCGCTCGGTAAGCTCACCAGCAACCCGCGCCTGATCATCGAAATCCGCGACCACGCCGGCCTGCCCGCCTCTATTGCGAACATGGCGGCGCTGGGGCTGGCGCAATAGTCAACGGATACTCCCTGCGCACAGGCACACACTCGCGTGCCGTCATTCCGGACAGGCGTGACGCAAGTCGCACGCCGATCCGGAACTCAGACCATCGCTGTTAAGTCACCCCATCGCCCAGGGGCCGTGGTAACCGCCGCCGTCCTTGTCGGTGCGTTCAAAACCGTGGGCGCCGAAGAAGTCGCGCTGACCTTGCAGCATGTTGGCGGTGGAGCGGCCCGTGCGCATGATGTCGAAATAGGAGAGCGCGGCAGACAGCGCCGGGACCGGCAGGCCGTGAAGGGCGGCCTGGGCCACCACCTGGCGCAGCATCGCCTCGGTTTGCTTCAGCTTTTCGGAGAAGAACGGCGCGAGCATCAGGTTGCGGCTCGCGTCGTCGGCAAGCGCCGCCGACATGTCGTTCAGCATGGCGGAGCGGATGATGCAGCCGTTGCGCCAGATGCGCGCGATCTGCGGCACGGGCATCGCCCAGCCGTATTGTTTCGCCGCTTCCAGGATCAGGCCGAAGCCCTGCGCGTAGCAGATGATCTTGCCCGCGACGAGAGCGGCTTCCAATGCGTCGATGGTCACCGATTCCCGGTCCATGCCACTCGGTGCCGCACCGAACTCGGCCTCGCCCTTCTTGCGCTCGTCCAGCCGTGCCGACATGTTGCGCACCGCGACGGCGGCTTCGATGGCGCTTGCGGGCGTACCCAGCATCAGTGCCTCGATGGCGGTCCAGCGGCCGGTGCCCTTCTGGCCGGCCTTGTCCAGAATGATATCCAGCATCGGCTTGCCGGTGTCCGGGTCCGCCGTCTTGGCGACCTTGCCGGAAATCTCGATCAGGTAGGACTGCAGGATGCCGCCGTTCCATTTTTCGAAGACGTCGCCGATTTCGCCAGCCGTCATGCCGAAGCCGTCGCGCATGACGCCATAGACTTCGGCGATCATCTGCATGTCGGCATATTCGATGCCGTTATGGACGGTCTTCACCAGATGACCGGCCCCGGCTTCGCCGAGATAGGCGGCGCAGGGCTCGCCCTCATGCTTGGCGGAAATCGCTTCCAGGATATGGCCGACCTGGTCCCAGGCATCCTTCGCACCTCCGCCCATGATGGAGGGGCCAAAGCGCGCGCCTTCCTCGCCGCCCGAAACGCCGATGCCCATGAAGCGCGGGCCCTTTTCGGCGGCGTCTTCAGCGCGGCGGTTGGTGTCGTGGTAGTTGGCGTTGCCGGCATCGATGATGAGATCGGAAGCATCCAGCAGCGGGCGCAGGGCCTCGATCTGGGCGTCGACCGCCTCGCCGGCCGGCACCATCAGGATCACCGCGCGCGGCTGCTTGATGGAGGCAACGAAGTCTTCGAGCGTCTCTGTCGGCACGATCTTGTCGGCGAGTTCACCGGCCTTGGTCATGAACTGGCCGGTCTTTTCCGTCGTCCGGTTGAAGACCGCGATCCGAAATCCGTGCTCGGCAATGTTGAGCGCCAGGTTTCCGCCCATGGTTCCAAGGCCGATCAGGCCGATTTCCGCAACAGCGCCTTGAGAGCTCATGAACATGCCTTTCATAAATCGATTAGTATCTGGTGGCGCGGTGATAGCCGACCTATGAGCCAACGGCAATGTCTGGAAGGCGCAAGACCATGCAAAAGCCGGTCAGTCCAATTTCTCAACGAGATGATCCAGCAGCAGGCGCACCCGTTTCGGCACGAAACGGCGTGAGGGCAGAACTGCAAATAACGGTAGATCCGGCAGGGAAATCGGGCACTCAAGCTCCTTGAGCAATCCGGAGGCAAGCAGGTCCGCACACATGGCTCTCGGCAGGATCGCAGCGACCTTGCCGGCCAGGACAAGTGCTCTTGCCAGTTGAAGGTTGCGTGTGGTGAAGGTGAATGCCCCCCCTTCCAGGTCCGTCTCGTCAAGCGCGCCTGCCGGATCAAGCAACCGGCCGTCCCTAAAGATCGTCTCAAATGTTTCTTCGGGCGGATGGTTCGAATGAACGACCGAAATCAGGGGACCGGAAGCAATCTTCCGGACCACGACGTTCTCCGAGGCCACCCGGTTGCCGCGCAAGGCGAAGTCGAACCGTTCACCGGTCAGGTCAACCGGCCGGTCGCTGACATGCACCTCGATCCGCACGTCGGGATAACGGGCATTGAAGCTGGTCATGGCTTCGGCCATCCGGTCGAGCGGAAGATCGACCGGAACGGACAGACGGACGAGCCCCCGGGGTGTCTGCGCCGTCTTGATCTGTTCGCCCGCCTCCGCAAGGTCCTTCAGGGCGGGCAGTACCCTGGCACGGTAGGCCTCGCCCTCCACCGTCAGCCGGACCTGGCGCGTGGTGCGCCGGAACAGCGCCACGCCGAGGTCCTCCTCAAGAGCCTTTATTCGCGCCGTGACCGTGGATCTCGGCAATCCCAGCAGGCGCGCGGCGGCCGCAAAACTGCCGCAGGCTGCGACTTCGGCAAAAGTTTCCAGATGGGCCAGCGTGGTCATTGAGTGAAATTTTCGTTCAGAGAATTCAGATTTATCTGACTACTCTGAATAATGGCGAAGGTCTACCTCAGTCCGGTTATCAACGACAGACGAGGACCATTCCATGAAACGGAGACACTTTCTGAAATCCGCCGGCGCGATGACCCTGGCAGCTCCCGCCGTGTTCGCCAGCGCTTCACCGGCACCGGGCAAGACCGAAGCAGCACACCCCCGCCTTGATGTCACCTGGTACGGCGGCGCCACGATGCTGCTCTCCTGCGGCGAGCTGACCCTGTTGACGGACCCGGCCTTCGGCGAGGGCAGGAAAGCGTTCCGGATGGGCAACCCCAATGCCATGTTCGACCTTGCCAAGGGACCGGACATCATCTTCCACGAACGCCTGACGGAGTTCCGGGGAATGGATCTCTCCGATATCGACTACGGCCTCCTGTCTCATCTGCATGAGGATCATTTCGATCAAAAGGCCGAGCAGTCGCTTTCAAGGGACCTGCCCTTCTTCGTTCCGGCGCACGACCGGGAAACAATGGCCGGCAAGGGGTTCACCAATCTGCGTCAGGCGGATTGGGGTGAAGAGCATGTTCTGGAAAAGGGCGGCGTTTCGGTTTCGGTCATCGCAATTCCGGCGGAACATTCTGAAAATCCGGAGATCTCCAGGATACTCGGCTTCGGCAATGGCTACTGGCTTACCTTTCGGGACGGCGATTGGTCAAAATCGGTTTACTGGACGGGAGACACCTTCCCGACGCCTAACGTTCTGAAGGCCCTGGAACCCTTCGGCGCGCCGGATATTCTGATACCGCACCTGGGCGGTGTCGGTTCGACGGGGCCGCTCGGCCAGATCAGCATGGGTGCCGCCGATGCCGCCGAATTCGTGGCTCACCTGCAACCCGGCAAGGTCCTGCCGATTCATCACTCCACCTATGCGCTCTATCTCGAACCGGTGTCCGGGCTGCCTGCTGCTCTGGAGGGGAAAACCGCGGGGCTGGATCTGGTGTCCGAAGGCACGCGCGTCAGCTATTCTTGAACGCTAATGATCCCTGCAATGCCGGCGGCGCCGCGAACCGCCGGCTTGAAATCAGCGGACGCAGCGCTTTCTTACCCGGCTAATCAATTGAAGCAAATCCGGACACTCGAAAAAAAATTGTCATGTTGAGCTGATAGGCGGAGCGCAGCCGCAGCCAGTCGTGCGGTCATGCGCAAGGGATCTGTCACATGAAAAAGTTTCTGATTGCTG
>NZ_JBNKYW010000016.1:0-66176 GCF_050301095.1 Roseibium sp. | reverse complement strand
AGCTCGGCATCTGCGGCGAGCATGGCGGCGACCCCGCGTCCATTTCCTTCTGCGAAGGTGTCGGTCTGGACTATGTCTCCTGTTCGCCGTTCCGGGTGCCGATTGCCCGATTGGCGGCAGCGCAGGCCGCACTGAAGAACAAGGCGGGCTGAACGGGATCCGGGAACTGGGCGGACAGGCGATTGAGCGGAAGCTTTCCTTCGGTTGAAGAGGTGCGTGCAGGCGGCAAGCGGCTGCTTGCGCGCGTCCTTTCAAGAATTGAAGCGAATGCCGCCGATGCGGAAACCGCTGCTTTTCTCGACAGGATCAGTTCTTCCCCGAAGGCGCATGTTCTCGGCCTCACCGGTCCGCCGGGCGTGGGAAAGTCCAGCCTGACCGATGCCCTGATCAAGGCTTTCAGGGGGCAGGGAAAAACCGTTGCCGTTCTGGCGGTGGACCCGTCTTCTGCCCTGACGGGCGGTGCATTGCTCGGGGACCGGACCCGGCTCAAGACCGATCCTGCGGACAACGACATCTTCGTTCGGTCCATGGCCGCGCGCGATCGGCTGGGCGGGCTTTCCGATCATGCGGTCGCGGCCATTGCGGTTCTGCGGGCGGTTTTCGATCATGTCATTGTCGAAACGGTCGGCATCGGCCAGTCGGAGGGTGATCTGAAGCAGGCCGTCGATACGGTGGTCCTGTGCATTCAGCCGGGTTCCGGCGACAGCCTGCAATTCATGAAGGCCGGGATCATGGAGCTGCCGGACGTGGTCGCCGTGACGAAAGCCGACATGGGAGTGCTGGCGCGCCGGGCAGCTTCCGATGTCAGGGGCGCGCTGTCGTTGAGCCGGGATGCCGGCTCCACCTGGAGCGTGCCGGTCTGTGAGGTGTCGTCCGAGACGGGAGCCGGCGTTCAGGATCTGGTGGCGCATGTGGATGCCCACCTGGCTCATCTGCTCGAAGGCGATGCCTTGACGGCCAAGCGGCGGCAACAGCACGCGGCGTGGTTCGAAGACATGGTGCGGACCTGCTTTGGCGCAATGGGGCGGGATGTCGCCCGGCAGACACCGGCAGAAGAGGGGGCATCGGCCGGCTTGCCTGGCGAAACCTGGCAGCGGCGGGCTGAGGACGCTCCTTTTGCAAGCTTTGCGTCCTTCTCAAAAGCCATGAGGCAACGGCTCGGGTTCTGATCCTCGGTGACGGATCTTCGGTTTCAGCCCTTGGCGAGGCGCGGGGGGTATCCGGTCTTAGCGTCGAAGCCGGCAGAGCCTACATATTGGAAGGTATCCAGGAATGTGGTCAGGTCGTTTTCGTTCAGCGGCCTGGAGATGAAGTAGCCCTGCAGGCGGTGGCATTCGTGTGCCTGAAGAAAACGGAACTGCTCCACGGTCTCGATGCCTTCGGCAACGACGGTCATGCCCAGGGCCTTGCCGAGCTGAATGATGGACACGAGGATGGCTTCGGCTTCCGGATTGCCGTTCATGTCGGAGACGAAATCCCGGTCGATCTTCAGCGTGTCGAAGGGAAAGCGGCGCAGGTAGCTGAGGCTGGAATAGCCGGAGCCGAAATCGTCGAGCGCCACCTTCACGCCAAGGTTCTTCAGCCGGCGCAGGGCCTTAAGCACGGAATCGTTACGTCCGGCGAAGACGCTTTCGGTGACCTCGATTTCCAGCCGCTGGGGCGGCAGGTTGTTCGCGGACAGGATCGCCAGAACCTTCTCCACGAAACGCGGATGCTTGAACTGGTTGGGCGAAACATTGACCGAAACGACCATGCCCGGCCAGTCGTGGGCCTTGGCGCAGGCCTTGTTCAGGATCCACAGGCCAAGATCGTTGATCAGGCCGGATTCCTCGGCAACCGGGATGAACACACTGGGTGACACGATGGTGCCGTCCGCCTTGGTCCATCGGGCCAGGGCCTCGACCGAAACGATCTGCCTCGCATCCGTGTCCGACTGCGGCTGGTAGGCCAGGTCCAGCTCGTCGTTGTTCAGTGCGCGGCGAAGCTCCCGGGACAGTTTGTCCTTGGACTGGACCTGCTGTTCCATGTTCGGCTCGAAGAACGAACGGCGGCTCCGGCCGTTCGCCTTGGCGTCGTAAAGGGCGATGTCCGCCTTGCGGAGCAGCTCGTCCGGGTCGTTGCCGTCTCTGGGGGCGATTGCGGTGCCCATGGAGAGGCTCGCAAAGAGCTCTCGCTGTCCGATCATGATCGGCCGGCCGATTTCGTCCTGGACCTGGTCGAGAATGTATTCCAGCCACTCGTCGCTCTTGCAGTCCTTGATGACCATGGCGAATTCGTCGCCGCTGATCCGCGCGACGATACCGCTTTCCGGGATCACCCGCCGCAGGCGCTGGCCGACCGCGACAATGACCTTGTCGCCGGCCGAATGGCCGAGCGTGTCATTGATATCCTTGAAATGATCCAGGTCGATATAGACAACGGCCGTATTGGTTCCGTCTTCGAAGCTCTGCTCGAGCGTGTCGTTCAAGAGGGCGTGAAAACGTGTCCTGTTCGGCAGACCGGACAGCGCATCGTGGCGCGCGGTGTGAACGGCCTGGGACTCGCTTTTGGCGAGCCGTTTCGTCATTTGACGGGTGAAGACCGTAACGGCGATCACGACCGCCGCAATCATGAAAGCGGCAAAGGCAAGGAACGGATGGATGCGATCAAGCATCTGGCTGCCGGGCAGGTAGGTCTGCCAGGCGATGATACCGACATTCTTGCCGCGCGGAGAGCGAAGCTGGTACTGGCCGACCCCGCTTCGGTCGGACTGGGTGTCAGCCAGGACAAATCCGTCCAGATGGGACATTTCGGAAATGTCCTTCAGTTTTCCGCCGCGCAGGGGCGCCAGACTGACGAGCGTGACGGGCGGCACGCGTTCCTGCGTGATGGACAGGACCCTCGGCACGATTGCAGCCGCGCTGAAGAGGTAGGGATCACCATTGACGGACACGACGCCGGTTTCCGCGATGGACCTCTGCGCCTCATGGTTCTTCGGGGTATACCGGAAAAGGCCCGACGGCGTGCGCTGGAACGAGGTGATATAGCGGGCACGCACCTTTGCTACCGCGGGACTGAGATCGTCCAGCAGGTCCTGCGTCATCCAGCGGTTGGAATGATTGTAGGCATAGATGTTCTGGACCTGGAAATCGCGGCCGATCAGAACGGATTTGGTAAACCCGTGGTTCTGGAACAGCCAATGCGTCATGTTGGCGTAGATCCAGCTTTCGTCCGGCTCGGCAGCATTGACGATATGGTATGCATCTTCCCAGATCACGACGCCGGTCTGCTGTTTGGAAAGATAGTCCTGGCTGAGCTGAACGGCGCCCTTGATCAGCATGTGCTGGGAGTGCTTGGCGCTTTCGTCCGAAATACGGGCAGACCAGTACAGCACCCCGTAAATTCCGAGTGCGGATACAAGGACAACCACAATCATCGGAACGATGATTGCGTTGGCTATCTTTCCGCCTGAGTTACTGGACGATTTGTACATGCATTGGCCCGCTTGATTTGGGCCGATTATTCACGAACCGGGTTAAGGAAAGCCCCAAAAGCATAGTAAAATAAGGGTAAATCGTGCCGGCAACCGTAGATCGGCGATCAAATCAGCTGCAATCCGCGGAAGCTGACATTCGTTCTCAGGCCGACGATGACATGGTCGTGGACCTCGATGCCGAGCGGCTTGGCGATGTCGATGATCTTCTGCGTCATCTGAATGTCGGCGCGGGACGGGGTCGGGTCGCCCGAGGGGTGATTATGCACCAGGATGAGGGCGGTTGCGGAGAGTTCCAAAGCCCGCCGGATGACCTCGCGCGGATAGACGGGCGTGTGGTCGACGGTGCCGGTCTGCTGAACTTCGTCTGCAAGCAGGCCGTTCTTCTTGTCCAGAAACAGGACCCTGAACTGCTCGATGCTGCTGTGTTCCATGGAGGCCTGCAGGTAATCGATGACCTTCGACCAGGAATCGAGCAGGCGGCGCTCGTTCAGTTCCGCCCGGTGGTAGCGGGCAATAGCCGCATGAACGGCCTGGAGGCTGTCGATGCTGATGTCCGAAAGCCCCTTGATTTCCTTCAGGCGCTCGCGGGGCGCTGCGAGAGCTGCTGAAAAGGATCCGAAACGTTGCAGGAGGGCCTTGGCAATCGGTTTGGTGTCCTGACGGGGCAGGGCGGAAAATAACAGAAATTCCAGAAGTTCGTAGTCGGCGAGCCCCTGCTCGCCGGTATTACGAAATCTTTCCCGCAGTCTCTGGCGGTGGCCCTTGTGGTCCGGGTCGGTCAAGGACGCTGCCCCGGTGAAGGCTGGCTGAATCCTGTCAATGTCCTAGTCGTTCGGAAAACCGGGTTTGTGAATGTCGTTGGGCGAAGTCGTGAAGATCTGGCATCCGTCCGGCGTGATGCCGATGGAATGTTCGAACTGGGCGGACAGCGAGCGGTCGCGCGTGACGGCGGTCCAGCCGTCGCTGAGGACCTTCACATGGGGACGACCGAGATTGACCATCGGCTCGATGGTGAAAATCATGCCGGGCTTCAGTTCCACGCCTTCGCCGGGGCGCCCGTAATGCAGGATGTTCGGCGTGTCGTGGAACAGGAGGCCAAGCCCGTGGCCGCAGAAATCGCGCACCACGGAGCAGCGCTGCGCTTCGACATAGGTCTGGATGGCCGCGCCGATGTCGCCGGTGGTGTTGCCGGGCTTGGCGGCCTCGATGCCGCGCATCAGGGATTCGTAGGTCACGTCGATCAGGCGTTCCGCTGCCCGCTTGATCTGCCCGACCGGGTACATGCGGCTGGAATCGCCGTGCCAGCCGTCCAGAATGAAGGTCACGTCGATGTTGACGATATCGCCTTCCCTGAGAGCCTTGTCGTTCGGAATGCCGTGGCAGACGACATGGTTGATCGAGGTGCAGCTGGACTTGGTGTAGCCGCGGTAATTCAGGGTGGCGGGAATGGCGTTGTGATCCAGCCCGTACTGATAGACGAAATCGTCGATTTCCTGGGTGGTCGTGCCGGGTTTGACCATACCGGCAAGCTCGTCGAGGCAGGCAGCGGTGAGCTGCCCGGCGCGCATCATGCCTTCAAAGTCCTCCGGGCCGTAAAGGCGGACCTGTCCTGTGTTCTTCAGAGGAGCGTCTGCGGCGTCGATGTAGCTGACCATGGGGTATCCGTGTCTTGCACTTGGGTGTGGTCCCGGCCGCGCACCGCGCTGTCCTTCGGGGCAGGCACCCTGTTTGTCTTGGCGTTATCTGATCACATACCGTCAGCAAGCGCCAATTTCCAGTTCCGCATCCGTCAAAATGACGCGGAAGTGGAAACTTCTTCGCGGGGTCGGGAAATGTGAGGGTGCTGTCTTGCCAATTTTTTCCAAGCCCGCTACGTGGAAAGCAACTGCGGGCGTGGTGGAATTGGTAGACACAAGGGACTTAAAATCCCTCGGCCCTAGGCTGTACGGGTTCGAGTCCCGTCGCCCGCACCATATTCGATGCGCTACCGCCCTTCGGGCTACTTGAGCGGGTTTTTGTCTGCGCTACCGCCCTTTGGGCTACTTGAGCGCGTTTTGTTCGCGCTACCGCGCTTTGCATGACTTGAGCGCGCTTTTACACTTCGCATTTCGGCTACTTGAACGGGGCAAACAGCTCAACGGGTGCCGGTTCAACTTTCAGTGCCGTACTTGATTTTCCCGTGCTCTCGCAGTCTTGTTTCGTGACTGTCACAATTTGAGTCCCAATAAAGGGATAGAAGGCGCGTCTGCCTAGATTTCCGATCATTCCGATTTTGCCGGAAGGATGTTTCATGACTTTTGCCGACAAGCGCCTGCCTGCGGGCAGCGAGGTGATGCTTCTGAAAAACGCCCGGATCGTGCTCTGCGACGAGGTCGTTTCCGGTCATGTGGCCGTGGCTGAGGGACGGATCGTTTCGGTTGATACCGGCGTTGCGCCGCAGGCGGGGCTGGATCTGGAAGGCGATTATCTGCTGCCCGGGCTGGTCGATATTCACACCGACCATTTCGAAAAGCATGTCTATCCGCGCGCGCATGTGCGCTGGGATCCGTTGCGGGCGGCCATGGCGCATGATGCGCAGATCATTGGCAGCGGCGTTACAACCGTGTTCGACAGCATCTGTGTCGGGTCCACGATCAAGAATTCGGTGCGCCGGGAAATTCTGGCACCCATGATCGACGCGCTGGAAACCGCCCAGGCGGCAGGCATGCTGCGGGCGGAGCATCTGGTGCATCTGCGCTGCGAAATCACGGACGCGGAAACGCCGCAGCTGACGGAAGACAACATCGGCAAGGACATCGTGCGCATGGTGTCGGTGATGGAACACCTGCCGGGCCGGCGCCAGAGCCGGGACCTCGAGGCGTATATTGAACGCCGTATCGCGGACAGCGGCCTCTCAAGGCCGATCGTCGAAAGGGAAACAGAAAAACTGTTGAACCTTTCCGACGAGATCAGCCTGAAGGTTCGCCCGGCCGTGATTGCCCTTGCACATGCGCATGGGCTGCCGCTGCTCAGTCACGACGATACCGAGCTTCACCATGTCGATGAAGCGTTTGCAGAGGGCATTCCGGTTTCCGAATTTCCCTGTACGGTGGAGGCCGCGCGCAAGGCGAAGGCGTACGGGATGCATGTGGTCGGCGGTGCGCCGAACGTCCTGCGTGGCGGATCCCAGTCCGGCAATGTCGCGGTCAGCGAGCTGATGGCGGAGGACCTGGTCGACATTCTGGCCTCCGACTACGTGCCCCGCTCGCTGCTCGATGGGGCTTTCGCGATCGCCGGAAACGAGACATTACGGGGCGGGCTTGCCGAGGCCGTACGGATGGTCTCCAGAACCCCGGCGGAGGTTGCGGGCCTTGCCGACCGGGGAGAGATCGCCGAAGGCAAGCGGGCGGACCTTCTGCATGTCGGTCTTCACAACAGCCATCCCTTTGTCAAACAGGCCTGGCGGGCCGGACAAAGGGTGCTCTGACCGGGATTACTCCCCGGCCGGTTCCGGCAGGGGTTCCTCCGTTTCCGGATTGAGTGTCTGGTCGGCGTCCTCGGTCGGCTGGCTGGTGAAGCCTTTCAGGCTGCCGAACTCGCGTGCGTCGCGCTGAATTTCGACCGGGCTGAGCGCATAGCCGGTAGACAGCTCCGCGAGCGAACGCAGGGCGTGCATGTGAATGCGTTCATAGCCGTGGCTGGCGTCGACCCCAAAGGTGATCAGGGCGGTGCGTACATCCGCTCCCGCCTCGATTGCCGTTGCCGCGTCCGAACGGTAATAGCGGAAGATGTCCTTTTGAAACTTGATGTCGTTGTCGCGGCACAGGCGAACCATCTTGCGGGTCAGGTGATAATCGAACGGACCGGTCTGGTCGGACATGGCGATGGTCACCCCGAATTCGTCGGAGTTCTGACCGGGTGCGGTCGTGCCGTTGTCGATGGCGACCAGGGAGGCGATCTCGGGCGTCAGAATGGACTGTGCTCCGTGGCCGGTCTCCTCGGCAATGGTGAACAGCCAGAAGACATCGACGGTCGGTGTGCTTCCGCTATCCACCAGAGCCTTCATGGCGGCCAGCATCACGGCAACACCGGCCTTGTTGTCCAGATGACGCGAAACGATAAAGCCGTTGTCCAGGAATTCGGGAAGCGGGTCGATGGCGACGAAGTCGCCGACATCGATGCCCAGCCGTTGAAGGTCGTCTGCCGATTTGGAATAGGCATCGACCCGCAGCTCGATGTAGTCCCAGCCGACCGGCAGCTTGTCGACGTCATCGTTGTAAGTGTGGCCGGAAGCCCTCAGAGGCAGGATCGTTCCCGTGTAGGCGCCGTTCTCGGAGAAGATGGTGGTGCGGGCACCTTCGGCGAACCGGGCGGACCAGTGGCCGATCGGTACGAGTTCCAGACGGCCGTTGTCCTTCAGCGATTTGACCTGGGCGCCGAGTGTGTCCAGATGCGAGACGAAAGCCCGGGCCGGCTTGCGGCTTTTTCCGGTGATCCTGGCCCGCACGCCGCCGCGCCTCGTGATCTCGTAAAAGACCCCCAACGCCTCCAGTTCCTTGGAAACATGCCGCACGATCTCGTCCGTGTAGCCGGTCGGGCTCGGGATCTTCAGCAGCTCCTGCAACTTCTCGGTCAGATAGGCAATGTCGATAGTCAAAAGGGTCATGTCCCGGCACGGTCCAAGGTCGTCCTGACGGGCTGGGGCACCGACAGGGGAAACAGGAAATCAACGAAGCGCTCGGCGGTCGGTTGCGGTTCGTGATTCGCCAGGCCCGGCCGCTCGTTGGCTTCGATGAAGCGATACTCCGGTTTTCGGGGGTTCTCGACCATCAAGTCAATGCCCGTGACGGGGATTTCAATCGCGCGGGCGGCCCTGATCGCCGCTTCGATCAGCGTTGAATGGGTTTCTCCCGTGACATCGTGAATGGTTCCGCCGGTGTGCAGATTGGCCGTCCGCCGGACAGCAAGTGTCCTTCCTTCCTCCAGAATATCGTCAAGACCATGTCCCGCGGCCTGCAGGCAGCGCTGAACCTCGTCGTCTATGACGATCCGGGATTCGCCGCCTGTTGCCGCGGCACGCCTTCTGGATTGCGTGTCGATCAGTTCCCTGATGGTGGAACGGCCGTTTCCGGTGACTTCGGCCGGTTTGCGCAGGGCTGCTGCCACAACCTTGTAGTCGATCACCACCAGACGAAGGTCCTGGCCAGCTACGCATTCCTCGATCAGAACGTCGTTGGAGAAGGTCCTGGCGAAATCGATTGCCTCCAGAACCTCGTCAAGCGTCGATAGTCCTATGGCGATCCCCTTGCCCTGTTCCCCGCGGGCGGGCTTGACGACGACGGACCCGTGCTTTTCGAGAAAGGCGGCGATGTCCTCGGCAGCCCCTGCGAGGATCTGGTCCGGAACGGCGACGCCGGCACGTTCGACGATGCGCCTTGTGGTCGCCTTGTCGTCACAGATGGACATGGCGACGGCGCTGGTGAACTCGCTCAGGGATTCCCGGCAGGCGACCGAGCGGCCCCCGTAGGAAAGCCTGAAGAAGCCGCCTTCGGCATCAATGATTTGTGTCCGGATGCCGCGCCGCCGGGCCTCGTTGACGATGATCGTGGCGTAGGGGTTGAGCTTGTCTTCCAGGGCCGGTCCTGCAAACAGGGCCTCGTTGATCGTGTTCTTGCGCTTGACGGTGAAAAACGGCACCCGCTCGAAACCGAGTTTTTCGTAAAGCGCGATTGCAAGGTCGTTGTCATGAAGGACGGATAGGTCAAGGTGCGGGGTGCCCTTGCCCTTGAAGACTTCCGCCATGCGCCGGACGAGCGCTTCGCCAATGCCTGGGAACCGGGCCTGAGGGGACACCACAAGGCACCAGAGCGAGCAGCCCGTGTCGGCGCCGTCCGTTGCACGGTTGTGGTCCACGCCCATGGCGGTGCCGACGATCTGGCCGGTCTCGTCCTCTTCGGCCACCAGAACGGTCATGGTTCTGGGGTCGAGATCCGACCAGAAGAACTCCGGCGGCACCGGCACCATGTTCCGGCTGATATAAAGCTCGTTGATGGCCTCTGCGTCCGAGCGGGACGACAGGCGGCGTACGGTGAAGCCCTTCCGTCGGTTGCGCGCAGGGCGGTAGGTGGCCAGATCCAGCCGGAAGGTGTGGGACGGATCCAGAAACAGCTCCTGCGGTGCCGATCCGACCAGGACATGCGGATCGCGCACATAAAAGGCAATGTCGCGCCGGTCGGGACGCTCGTTCCGCAATGTGTCGACCAGCTTTTCCGTTTCCTGATAGGTGTTGGCAAAGACAAGCCGTCCCCAGCCGCAATTGAGAAAGCGGTTTTTCTGGGCTTCGGTTTCCTCGCGCCGGTATTCCGGTTTCATGCCGTGTTCACGCATGCGCTTCAGGCGATGATCGAACGCGCCCTTCGGCCGTGAAGGTTCATGGTCTGCCATGGGTCAGACCTCCTGTGTCTGCAGCCACATTTCCAGAAGGGCGACTTGCCAGAGCTCCGACCCGCGCAGGGGCGTTATGTATCTGGTCGGGTCCGCGTAGAGCTTGTCCAGATAAGTCTGGTTGAATAGACCTCGCTCTCTGGCTGCCTGGCTGGAAAGCGTATCGCGCACCATGTCCAGATAGTCGCCCTGGATGTATTTGAGCGCCGGGACCGGGAAATACCCCTTGGGCCTGTCGATGACCGCCGACGGGACCACCTTGCGGGCCGCTTCCTTGAGGACACCCTTGCCCTCCTGGGCAAGCTTGAATTCCGCTGGAATTCTTCCGGCAAGCTCCACCAGCTCGTGGTCGAGAAAGGGCACGCGCGCCTCGAGCCCCCATGCCATGGAATGATTGTCGACACGCTTGACCGGATCGTCCACGAGCATGACGTTGGTGTCGAGTCGCAAGGCCTTGTCGACCGGATCCGCGGCTCCGGGCCGGGCAAAGTGTTTTTCCGCGAAGGCAAGGCTTTCGTCCCGGCCACAGTGATAAGCGGGAGAGACCGCCTCCGCCATCTGTGCCTCCGTCCGGTCGAAGAAGGCGCTGGCATAGTCCTGAAGCGGGTTGTTTGATCCGGTCAGCTTCGGATACCAGTGATAACCCGCAAATACCTCGTCGGCGCCCTGGCCGGACTGCACCACCTTGATATGCTTGGAAACCTCGCGCGACAGCAGGTAGAAACCGATGTTGTCATAGGAAACCATCGGTTCGGACATCGCCCGGATCGCTCCCGGAAGGTTGTCCTGCAGTTCGGAGGACGGGATGAAGATCTTGTGGTGATTGGTGCCGTAGTGCTCCGCGATCAGGTCGGAATACTGGAACTCGTCGCCTTTCTCGCCATGGGCTTCCTCAAAACCGATGGAGAAGGTGGCAAGGTCCTTCTGGCCTTCCTCGGCAAGCAGGCCGACAATAAGACTGGAATCGACCCCGCCCGACAGAAGCACGCCGACCGGGACGTCCGCGACCATGCGGCGGCGCACAGCGGTGCGCAGACTTTCCAGAACCATGTCCCTCCAGTCGTCCGCTGATCGGGAAAGATCTTCGGCCGATTTCTCGAAAACCGGTTCCCAATAGGTGTAATCGGCGGAAGAACCGTCGGTTTCGATGGTTCGAACCGTCGCCGCGGGCAACTTGCGCACGCCGTTCAGAATAGTCCGGGGAGCGGGGACGACGGCGTGCCAGCTCATGTAGTGGTGAAGCGCAACGCGGTCGATCGACGTGTCGATGCCGCCGCCGGCAAGAAGGGCGGGCAGGGTGGAGGCGAATCCCAAACGTCCGTCCGCCTCGCTGAGATAGAGCGGCTTGATACCGAACCGGTCGCGCGCCAGATGGACGCGTCCGCTCTCATGCTCCAGGACAGCAACGGCAAACATGCCGTGGAAGCGGGAGAAACAGTCCTTTCCCCATTCCTTCCAGGCCTTCAGGATGATTTCCGTGTCACTGGTGGAAAAGAAGGAATAGCCCTTCTCACCGAGTTCGGACCGCAGGTCCTGGTAGTTGTAGATGCAGCCGTTGAAGACCAGGGTCAGCCCGAGTGCCATGTCGGTCATCGGCTGTGTGCCGCGGTCGCTGAGGTCGATGATTTTCAGGCGTCTGTGGCCAAAGGCAACCCGGCCGCGCTGTGTTACGCCCATGCCGTCCGGACCACGCGCCGCCATTGCATCCGCCATCCGGCTGACCCGGACAACATCCGCCTGACCGCCATTGAAAACCACTTCGCCGCAAATGCCGCACATATTGACAAGTTTCTCCGTTTCCTGAAAAGACTGAGACTATATAGAACTCTAATTGTTAGAGTTCAAATCAATAGAGGTGTAATGATGCAGTCGGCGCAGTCACTGCAGGTGGTCAAGGCAATCCGGAAAATCGTCCGGGCCATTGACTTGCGCTCGAAGGAAGTGTCCCGGCTAACGGGCCTCACAATTCCGCAAATCGTTGTTTTGCAAGGTGTCAGGGATCTTGGGGAAGTGACGACAAAAGCCCTCTCCGACAATGCTGATCTGAGTTCGGCAACGGTTGTCACCATCCTCGACAAACTTGAGGAAAAGGGGCTGATCGAGCGGTATCGCTCGGTTTCCGACCGGAGAATCGTACACGCGAAACTGACCGGGAGAGGCCGCGAAATTTCGTCGAACCTGCCCGGATTGCTGCACGAGGAGTTCGAGAGGAAGTTTGCCGGGCTGGATGCGGGCGACCGTGACCAGCTGGTTATCGCGATCGAGCAGATCGCGGAAATGATGAATGCCCACAAGCTCGACGCGGCACCGATCCTGATGACGGGCAAGGCCTCGGATTGAGAGTCGAGGCAGGAGGCTCTGGAAACGCGCGGTTTCCGGCCGAACATGCGCAAAATTTCGCGGCTGATCCCCGGAGACGTTTGCTTCTTCCGGGGAGGGAACAGCCCTCCCCATTGGAAAATGGCAAGAAAGAGGCTAGGACGGGGGGCTCATGTCTTCTTGCGGGGAGAACGTGCGCGCTCCTGCGGTATTCGGCCATCGGTAAACGGCCTGTGGTTTTCGGGAAGAGTATTTCTTGATTTCTCTTAGACCAGTTTTGAACGTACTCGGCTTTTTGTATGTCGGTCTTGCCACCGCCATGCTTATTCCGGCAATCGTCGATGTGGCGCAGAAGAACGCCGACTGGCAGGCCTTTGTCTTTTCCGCATTGCTGACAGGCACCATCGGCATGCTGCTGTCGATTGCCGTCGGCGGGTCGCTGCGGGAGGGGCTGGATACCCGTCAGACATTCATCCTGACCACGCTGGCCTGGTCGTCCCTGCCGGCGTTTGGCGCATTGCCGTTCCTTTGGCTGGGGGTGGGCTACGCGGATGCGGTCTTTGAGGCCGTCTCCGGTTTCACCACAACCGGGTCAACCGTCCTCACCGGTCTCGACAGCCTGCCTCCGGGATTGCTCGTTTGGCGGTCCATCATGCAGTGGATGGGCGGGATCGGCATCATCGTCATGGCCATCGTTCTGCTGCCTTTCCTCAGGATCGGCGGAATGCAGCTTTTCCAGAGCGAGAATTCGGACCGCTCGGAAAAGATCGTCAGCCGTTCGGTCGAGCTGATTCGCCTACTGGGTCTGGCCTATATGTTCCTGACCGTACTTTGCATCGCCGCCTATCTTTTCACCGGCATGGAGTTGTTCGATGCCTTCAACCATGCCCTGACGACGATTGCCACCGGAGGCTATTCGACACACGATGCCTCCTTTGCCTATTTCAAGAACCCGTCCACTGCCTGGGTCGCGGTGGTCTTCATGGTGATTGGCGCGCTGCCGTTCGTGCTGATCATTCAGGCGCTTCGCGGCCAACCGCTGCATCTGTGGCGCGATCCCCAGGTGAGGGCGCTTATCGGGTTCCTGGCGCTGGTGTCCCTGACCCTGACCGTCTATCTGGGCGTCAACATGAACTTCCCCTTCGACGAGGCGCTGCTGAACGCGACGTTCAACGTTGTCTCCATCGTCACCGGGACAGGTTATGCCCTAGGCGACTTTTCCCAGTGGGGGGCCCCACTGGTCGGCATCACCTTGATGCTGATGTTCGTCGGCGGCTGCACGGGATCGACGACCGGCGGGATCAAGATTTTCCGTTTCCTGGTGTTCTTCGGCACCGTGCGGGCACACCTGCGCAGGATGGTGCGGCCGAACCGGATCATGTCGGAAGAATACTCGGGCACGCGCCTGACGCCCGAACTCTCCTTTTCGGTCCTGGCCTTCCTGGTCGTTTACATGGGATCCGTCGGCGTCATTACCGTGGCCCTGTCGTTCTTCGATCTCGATCTCATCACCGCAATCTCCGCGGCGGCCACCTCGGTCGGCAACGTCGGTCCCGGGCTCGGGCACATGATCGGTCCCGCCGGCCATTTCGCGCCTCTGCCGGACGGAGCCAAATGGCTGCTTTCCTTTGCCATGCTGGTCGGGCGCCTTGAGCTTTTTACCGTTCTGGTCCTGCTTGATCCGGACTTCTGGTCCAAATAACGTTCAACGGCACTCCCGATTTTCCACCCGAGGTCACGGCATGAAATTCTCCGCACCACTGGTCAGCGGCCGTCTCGTCAAGCGCTACAAGCGTTTCCTGGCCGATGTCATTCTCGATGAGGACGGGACCGCAATCACCGCCCATTGTGCCAATCCCGGCTCCATGCTGGGGCTGAAGGAGCCGGGTTCACGGGTCTGGCTGTCGCTGTCGGACAATCCGAAGCGGAAGCTGAAATATTCCTGGGAGGTGATGGAGGCGGACGGTGCACTGGTCGGCATCAATACCGCCCATCCGAACAAGCTGGTGGAAGAGGCGCTTCAGGATGGCCGAATTCCGGAACTGGCCGGTTTTGCCTCGCTGAAGCGGGAAGTCAAATACGGCAAGAACTCCCGGGTCGATATTTTGCTGGAGAGCACGGACGGGGCCAAAACCTATGTCGAGGTCAAGAACGTCCATTTGATGCGCCAGCCGGGATTTGCGGAGTTTCCCGACAGTGTCACCGCCCGGGGCGCGAAGCATCTGGCCGAACTGGCGGATATGGTTGGCGAAGGCCACCGGGCCGTCATGGTGTTTCTGGTCCAGCGTCCGGACTGTGCCACCCTGGGACTGGCAGGCGACATCGACCCGGCTTATGCCGCGGCCTTTGCTGCAGCCCGTGAGGCCGGTGTCGAAGCCTATGCCATCGGCTGCGACGTTCGGCTGGACGGCATCGATGCGGTCCAGCCGGTGGAGATCGTGGCTTGAAAGTAGGGGCTCAGGCCTGCCGGACTATGATAGGCGTGCCGTCCGGAACCCGGTTGTAGAGATCGATGATGTCCTGTTGGAGCAGACGTACGCAGCCGGAGGAGACGGCCTTGCCGATTGACCAGTATTCCGACGTTCCGTGCAGACGGTAGAGCGTGTCTTTCCTGCCTTCGAAGATATAGAGCGCACGGGCACCGAGCGGGTTGTCGAGTGCCGGCGGCATGCCGTTCCTGAATTCCTCCAGTTCCGGCTGACGGGCGATCATCTCTGCGGGCGGGGTCCAGGTTGGCCAGGCTCTCTTGTACTGGATGCGCGCGCGGCCACCCCATTCGAACCCGGCCCGGCCGATGCCGACGCCGTACCGCATGGCCTTGCCGCCTTCCATCGTGAGGTAAAGGTAGCGGTTGGCGGTGTCGACGATGATGGTGCCGGCCGGTTCCGGTGAATAATAGTCGACCAGACGGCGGTAATAGGCCGGATCGATCTTGCTGAGGTCGACGGCCGGAATCGGAAAGCGCTCTTCCGGCATGGCCCGGTACATCTGAAGATATTCCGGGGCAATCGGGCGGCCCTGATAGGTCGGGCCGGCCGGCTGCGGGGCAACCTGACGGGAGGAGACACACCCGGTTGCGAGCGTAGCGGCGGCCGAGGCAAGAAACAGTCGTCTGTTCAGCATTCCAAATTCCGTTGAATAGAGCCGGTCGCGGCGCGGGAGGGCGCCGCTGAATGTAAAACGGCCGGTCGAACGGATCGTCCAACCGGCCGCGACAAGCCTTATCAGCAAAAATTCGTCGGAAAAGAGGCGCGGCCTTCAACTCGAAGTGAGGACCGTTATGCTTCTCGCCGGGTGTTGCATTCCTGCAAAAACGATCAGCCGGCGGTATCCTTGGCCAGCGGCGGCTGGAACTGCCAGCCCATGTCCCAGGGGAAATAGATCCAGGTATCCTGGGATACTTCGGTGATGAAGGTATCCACCATCGGTACGCCGACCGGCTTGGCGTAGACGGTCGCGTAATGGGCCTTGGGCAGCATTTCGCGCACGACCTTCAGTGTCTTGCCGGTGTCGACGAGATCGTCGATGACCAGAACGCCACTGCCTTCGCCTTCCTTCAGGTCGATCACCTTGGGATCGATCGGCTTGATGACCTGCAGTTCGCCCTGGTTTTCATAGTCGTGGTAGGAGGCAATGCAGACGGTTTCGATGGTCCGGATGCCGAGTTCGCGGGCCACGATACCGGCCGGAACGAGGCCGCCGCGGGTGATGCAGACGATCGCCTTCCATTCGCCTTCGCTCGACAGGCGCCAGGCAAGGGCGCGGGAATCGCGGTGAAACATGTCCCAGGAAACAGGGAAGGCTTTGTTTTGGGCGGGGTTTTCCATGAATTTGTCCTTCAGATTATCCCAGGAGTTCGGCAACGGCCTGCGCCACGTCGCGGGCAGCGGCCTTCAGTATCGCCTCGTCCCGCGACCGGATCACGATTTCGGTAGTGAATTTTCCCTCGTTCGCTCTCGGATAGGAACCGATCAGCGTTTCGGGGTGAGCATCCTGAATGGCCGCCAGCCGGTCGGCGATCCGGCTTTCCGGCATGTCGGCGGCAACTGTCTCGGACAGCATCTTCCTGCCCGTTGCCAGTGTCGGCGCGATGGCATCCATCATGGCCTGCATGATGGACGGTACGCCCGCCATGACGTGAACGTTGCCGATCCGGAATCCCGGCGCCTTGGACACCTTGTTCTCGATCAGGTCGGCGCCTTCCGGAATTCGGGCCATGCGCTGGCGTGCCGGCGTGAACTGGCCGGGCGGATAGTGCTTTTCCATGATCGCGACGGCGCGCGGATCGAGGTTCAAGGCGACCCCGAAGGCTTCGGCGATGCATTCGGCGGTGATGTCGTCATGGGTCGGGCCAATGCCACCGGAGGTAAAGACATAGGTGTATCTGGCACGTAAGGCGTTGACGGCAGAAACGATTTCCGCCTTTTCGTCGGGTACGATCCGGACTTCCTTGAGGTCAATGCCCAGCGATGTCAGGTAATCAGCCGCAAAGCCGATGTTCTTGTCCTTGGTGCGGCCGGACAGGATCTCATCGCCGATGACCAGAAACGCAGCGGTTACAACGTCATCTGCCTTCCGACCGGTCATTTTTACACTCCCTGACACATGAATGGGGATTGGCTTTATCGCAGCTTGCAAAAGAGCTCAAGCGAAAGCGGGCCAGAATGTCCGGCAAGCCAGTTGTTCGAACTTCCGGACACCGCCCGGGACGGGTGGAGGTCCGGTCAGGGCGGCGGACTGGTGTCCCAAGGAATTTACATCAGTTCAGCCGTCCGGCGTCCAGCTATAAATATCGTCGAATCGTGCCGTCAGGGTTTCCGGCTTCGACAAGCGGAGAACGGCGTCACGGGCAAAGGCGCCTGCGCCGGAATAATGGAAGACGCTGGCATTGCGGAAGGCGATGTTCTGGATCCGCGACACCCGCGGTTTGCGCTCCCGTTCGAAGGCCCTGAGGGCGGACGCAATGTTCTGAACATCAGAAGGCAAATGCCTGGCCAGCACGGCAGCGTCCTCGATGGCCATGGCGGCCCCTTGCGCCATATAGGGCAGCATCGCGTGGGCCGCATCCCCGACAAGCGCCACCTGGCCGTGGGTCCACGGGCCGGAGGCATCGACGCTGCAGAGCGCCCATTTCAGCCATGTGTCCGGAATTGTGAGAAGGTTGCGGATGTCCGACGGCCAGTCGCGGAAACGATGAAGCAGGGTTTCCGTGTTCGCCCTGGCCGACCAGGTTTCGTCTTCCCAGTCTTCCTGGACCAGACCGACGATATTCAACTCGCGTCCGGCCCTGACAGGATAGTGGACCAGATGACTGTCCTTGTGCAGCCAGAGGCCGCTGTCTCTGGCCCATCTTTCCGAAACGCCGTCCATCGGGAGGGTCGCGCGATAGGCGACCTGGCCACTGAAACGGGCGGTTTGGTGGCCGGGAACGATCCGCCGGGTTTTCGACCAGACACCGTCCGCGCCGATCAGGGCCTTGCAGCAGAGCTTGCCGGTTTCCGTATCGTCCCGATAAACGCACATTAGGTCGTCGTAGGGCGACGAGGTCAGGTCGAAAACTTCCGTGCCGAGGCGAACCGAAATGCCCGCTGTTTCCTGAACTCTTTCCAGAAGAACACGCTGCAGGTCGGCCCGATGGACCACCCAGAACGGATGTCCGTGACGTTTCCGGATAAAGTCTCCGAAGCGGACACGGCCCAGTTGCTGTCCAGTTCTACCTGACCAGATCCGAAGATATTCGGGGGCGCAGACGTAGGGTTCGAGGGCCTCCAGAACGCCAAGCCGGTCCAGCACGGAAACCGCATTGGGGGACAGTTGCAGGCCCGCGCCGACTTCCGACAGTTCCGCTGCCCTGTCCATCAGGACGACGTCATGTCCGGCTTGCCGAAGCGCCAGGGCGGCGGTCAGGCCGCCGATGCCGGCGCCGGCAACCACAATCGGATTTTCGGCTTCCCCGTTCTGGGCCATCGGATTGCTTCCGGATCAGGCCGCGGCCGGCGTCCAGGTGCAATCGGCTGGCGAGGATTCGGTTTCCTTCAAGGTGCCGTCGAACTTGTACAGCGTCGAGCAGTAGGGGCAGACCACTTCGTTTTCACTGCCCATGTCCAGGAAGACATGCGGATGGTCAAACGGAGGATTTGCGCCGATGCACATGAATTCGCGCGCACCGATCGCAACAGAATCGTGGCCGCTGGAATTCTGAAAATGCGGGACAACATGATCCGCCATTGTCACAGTCCTTTTTATCTCGGGAGCCTTTGCTGCCGACCCGATAGCAAATAATGGCGACCATATCCATTTGTAAAATGACTGAACAGGGACTTCCTGCGCAGCTCCGGTGCATCTGGATCCGAAGGGCGCAACGGCGCTGCGTGGGTTGATGGTGGCAAGGGCGTTTCGGGCAGATGAGGTCAATTCGCCTTTGCCATCGGCGTTCAAACATTTTACTGTACCGAAGAAAGTGTTTTCCGTTTACGTAAGGGTCATATCTACCTATGCCGCAATTCGAGGCCGATGGCGTCAAAATAGCGTACCTGGACGAAGGAGAAGGGGATCCGATCCTGCTGATTCACGGATTTGCCTCCAACAAGCAGGTCAACTGGCAATATCCTGGCTGGGTGGATCTCCTGGTCAAGGATGGCCGGCGGGTGATCGCCATCGACAACCGGGGGCACGGCGACAGCCAGAAGTTCCATGATCCTGATGCCTATGGAGCTCCGATCATGGCGGAAGATGCCCGGAGGCTTTTGGACCATCTCGATGTCGAGCGCGCTGATGTGATGGGCTATTCCATGGGTGCACGCATATCGGCGTTTCTGACCCTGAACCATTCGGACCGGGTGCGGCGTGCGGTTTTCAGCGGTCTTGGCTACGGCATGATCACCGGCATCGGCGATCCTGAGCCGATCGCAGCCGCTTTGGAAACGGACCGGATCCAGGACATCGGGGACAGGGCCGGCCGGGCGTTCCGGGCTTTTGCCGAGCAAACAGGTTCCGACCGGCTGGCCTTGGCCGCCTGCATGCGTTCCTCGCGGCAGAAAATCAGCGAAGAGGACGTTAAACGGATCGACCGGCCGGTGCTGGTCGCGGTCGGTACGAAAGATGACATCGCCGGTTCGCCGCACAAGCTGGCCGAACTGATACCGCATGCCGAGGTTCTGGAAATTCCCGGACGCGATCACATGGTGGCGGTCGGGGACAAGGTCCACAAGCAGGGTGTCCTGGCTTTTTTGAACAACATCGACGCGTGAAGCATTTGGACGGTCTTCTCAAGGGCCGCCGCATGGGAGAGGTCATGGGTCCGCAGCGTGTGGAATTTCTGGGGGCGGAAGAAAACCGCCTTGTCGCCGACAGATACGGTGAGGGGACGCAACCGGTTGTCATGCTGCACGGCGGCGGGCAGACCCGGCATTCCTGGGACGCGGCCGCGCGCCGGATTGCGGCGCTGGGCCATCCCGTCTACGCGCTGGATCAGCGTGGTCATGGCGAAAGCGCCTGGGTTGAGAGCGGCAATTACGCCTTTCAGGATTTTGCCAGGGACCTTGTGTCTGTCACCCGGCGGGTGAGGGAATTTCACGGTTCCAGGCCGGTGGTCGTCGGAGCCTCGCTCGGCGGTTTCGCGGGAATGCTCGCGGAAGGCCGGAAGAATAATGGCGGCATGGCGGCGCTGGTTCTTGTCGATATCACGCCCCGGATCGACATGGACGGTGCCAACAAGGTACTGGGTTTCATGGGCGAGAAGGTCGAAGAAGGGTTTGCGAGCGTTGAAGAAGCCGCCGAGGCCATTGCCCGCTATCTTCCCAACCGGAAGCGGCCGAAGGACCTCTCGGGGCTCTCGAAGAACCTGCGTCTTCATGACGACGGCCGCTATCGCTGGCACTGGGATCCGGCTTTCCTGAAGGTCAAGCAACATCAAGACGCCAGCCTTGCGGCGGCCGCTCAGGAGGAAATGCTTGCCGCCACCGCGAACCTGTCGCTGCCCGTGCTCCTCATCCGGGGACAGAACTCGGAGCTGGTCTCCATGGACCACGTGCGCGAGTTTCAGGCGCAGGTACCGCATGCGCAGTTCACCGATATCCGCGACGCGGGACACATGGTTGCCGGCGACAGGAATGATGTCTTTGCATCCGCCGTCGAAGATTTCCTCCTTGGCCTGAAGGCCTGCGCGGCTCTGGCCTGATCGGGAAATGAAAAGCAATTCCAGATGATTGAGCAGGCTTTCTGAGAAAGTGATTCCGGCCGAGCAGCTTTCGTTCCCTGTTGAGGGCGACTGCAGTCGGTTCTGGTTTAACGCCCCTTGAATTGCGGTTTCCGTTTTTCCAGAAACGCCCTGTAGCCTTCCCGGTAGTCCTGGCTGTTGATGCAGGCTTCTGCATTTTCAAGCGCTTTGCTGAGGTCTGCGGCGGCGGCCGGACGGGCGAGCTGGTTCAAGGCCTGCTTTGCCGCCCTGAGCGACAAGGGGGCGTTGGCGCAGATCGTCTCGCACAAAGTGGCGATCCGGCCGTCCAGTTGCCCTTCTTCGGCAATCTCGTTGATCAGGCCGATGTGAAACGCCTTTTCCGCAGATACCTTTTCACCGGTAAAAAGGAGGCTTTTCGCGTCGGAGACGGAGACAGCCTCCAGTATGTCGCTGAGAGCTTCCGGCGGGTAGGCCAGCCCCAGTCTGGCTGGCGGCAGGCTGAAGAAGGCGGAACGGCTGGCAATGCGGATGTCGCAGGCAAGCGCGAGGCCGAGTCCGCCCCCGAGACAGGGCCCCTCGATGGCGGCAATGACCGGAATGGGCAACGTTTTCAGAGCATTGAAGGCGGCCACGTTGATCTCGTCGTAGTGCTTTGCGGCTTCCGGTGTCGAGCGGATGGTTTCGAACTCGGAAATATCCGCGCCGGCGCAGAAGCTTTTGCCGCCCGCCCCTCTGACGATGCAGACCCGCACTTCTCCCTCTGCGGCGACACGCTGCAGAAGATCGGGCATGGCTTGCCAGGCAGCCAGCGGCAGGGCGTTCTTTTTTTCCGGTGCGTTCAGAAGGAGTTCGGCAACCTGGCCACGGATGGTGAGCAGGGGATTTGCCGTTTCGTCCGGCTGCGGCATGGTGGACATTGTCACTCCTCGAAATTTGCTATAATGGGCGGCAACGAGCTGAATACCCTGAATTTCCCTGGCTCATTCGCGAGCTTTATATCTGATATCAGGAAGATTCATTTTGGAAAATCAGACGGCAGTCCTATTTTAAGGGCTCCAACAGGACGGCTTGAAAAGGAGACAGGCCATGTCGGCACCGATCGGCAAGTCAGAATTGAAACAGGTTCCGACCCATGATCCGGTCTGGCAGCAGTTGCGCGATGAAGCGCAGGCGATGGTGGTGGCCGAGCCGGCCCTGTCTTCGTTTGTCTATGAAACGGTGCTCAATCACGACAGTCTGGAAGAAGCCGTCGTACACCGTCTTGGCGACCGCCTCGGGCGGGACGTCGTATCCGCGTCTCTGATCCGTCAGACCTATCTGGAAGCCCTGGCCGACGAGCCGGAGCTTGCGAAGATCTTCCGTGTCGACATCGTCGCGGTCTTCGATCGTGACCCGGCCTGCTACCGCTATCTGGAGCCGGTTCTCTACTTCAAGGGCTTCCATGGCCTGCAGACCCACCGGCTGGCCAACTGGCTGTGGCGTCGGGGACGCGAAGACTTCGCGCTCTACCTGCAGAGCCGCGCCTCCGAGGTCTTCCAGATCGACATTCATCCGGCCGTCCCGGTCGGACGCGGCATCTTTATCGACCATGGCACCGGCATCGTCGTCGGCGGCACGGCGGTGATAGAGGATGACGTTTCCATTCTCCAGGGCGTAACTCTTGGCGGGACCGGCAAGGTGCAGGGCGACCGTCATCCGAAGATCCGGCACGGTGTTCTTCTGGGGGCTGGAGCAAAGGTGCTCGGCAACCTGGAAATCGGCCATTGCTCGCGGATTGCCTCCGGCTCCGTGGTGCTGGCGGATGTACCCGCCAACACGACCGTGGCTGGCGTTCCGGCCAAGATCGTCGGCAAGGCCGGTTGCGCTGAACCTGCCAGAAGCATGAACCAGCTGCTGAGCGACGACGCCGTACAGACGGATTGAAGTCGTTCCGGATCAGGAAGACGGGGAAAGAACATGGAAATGCTTTGGCATTTCCGTCCGGTCTTGTAGGGTCCGCGCCAGAATAATGCTTAAGGCAAATGATAGGAGAACGCCGTGAAACCCGATGAAATCCGAAAGATCGAAGCGTATCTGCGTTCGAAGTTCGAACTGCCGAGCATGCAGGTCCGGGCCCGTCCGCGCAAAGACGACTCGGCAGAGGTCTATATCGGCGAGGAGTTCATTGGCGTTATCTTCCGCGATGACGAAGATGAAGACCTGAGCTGGAACTTTCAAATGGCCATTCTGGAAATCGACCTGGAAGACGTCTGAGTCAGATCAACGGCAGGCAAGATCACGGGCGGCTCGAAAGGGCCGCCTTTTTTCGTTTTAAAGCGGATTTGAAATGCAGGGTGCCGGATAGCGGTTCATCGCATTCTGTAACCGTCAACCCTGCGAATCACGGCCCGATCCAGTTCCCGCCAGTCCGGCAAGAGGGCCTGATCGAACCGGTAGCGCAATTCCAGGCCGGATGCCAACACGACCGCGCGATGGCAGAGGGTATCCGCAGACGCGGCAGCTTTGCGGCAGCGGGCAATAAAGCCGTTTTGTGCGGACGGGTCATAGACGATCCTGTCCGCCCTGGAGGCCTTGCGGGCCGAAAGGGTCAAAACCCTCAACCCGCCGGGTCCGGAGAGCTCCCCGCCTCTTGCAAGGCGTCTGTAAAAGGGTTCCAGGCGTGCCCTGACGCTTTCCCGTTCCGGGTTGTGTTCCAGCTCGATCAGTATCCTGTTCGCCGGTGTCCGCTGGCTGCCGGTGTCAAGGCTGCCGTCACCGGCGTCGGTCGCGTGCCAGGTCATCGTCAGGCGCAGCATATCGAAGCTGGAGCCACCGCTCATTGCCTTGTGACGCTGGCTGGGCGTTGCAATGGCATTCAAGGGCATGCGGAAGTCCGTGCCGCCGATTTTCAAATGAACCGGTGCCGTATTCAACGCACCTTGAATATCGCTCTTCCAGTAGTCCGACCAGTAAACCGCACGCTCGGCGACAAATGCAGCCGACAGCACGCAGATTGCCAGGGCAAGCCAGGTGAAATGCCGGGGTTCGGTGCGGATCGGTGCCGGCAGGGAGACGGGGATCACGAAACGGCCTCCCTGTCCGCGATTGCGCAGAACTGGGACAGCGTGTCCTGAAATGAAACGCCGGTTCCGTTCCGGAGCATCCAGAAGGCCTCATGATCGGGCCTGATTTGGGAGTTTTCGGCCATTTGCCTTTCCGGCACAGTCTTTGCACTTGACCCTTTACGAATTCTTAAACACTTTCCATGTGAAAGGGTTAACAAGGAGTTAACGGCTGTGTTGTTCAAACTTCTTCTTGCTGGATATATCGCTTGTGCGGGCTTTGTGGCCGCCGGCGTGCTCGGCAGCCTTTATCAGCTCGTTACCAAGGAGCCGCCGCGTTTCAATTTTACGGGTGAGTCGGTCCTGTCGTTTCTGGCCGGAATGTTCATGTGCATATTCGCTGGTCCCTTCATCATCATGCGTAATGCCATTCGTGGCCGGCGCATCGAGAACCGGCCTCTGGGCTGGCTCGTCGCATCGTCGACCATTGCCGGCATGTGGAGCATGTGTTCCGGGTTGTTCGTGATGAACGTCGCACTGATCCTAAGCGGAATTCACTGAGTTCCATGCCTGTCTATTCTCTCGAGGGCCGCAAACCCGTTTTTCCGGATAGCGGCGACTACTGGGTCGCTCCCAATGCGACGCTGATCGGGGACGTTCTGCTGGACGAGGAGACAAGCGTCTGGTTTGGCGCGGTTCTGCGCGGCGACAATGAACTCATCCGGATCGGTGCGCGCTCAAATATCCAGGACGGCTGTGTCTGCCACACGGACATGGGCTTCCCGCTGACCGTCGGCGCGGACTGCACCATCGGCCACAAGGCGATCCTGCACGGCTGCACCATTGGCGACAATTCGCTCGTCGGCATGGGGGCCACAATCCTGAACGGCGCGGTCATCGGTTCCAATTGCATTGTCGGCGCCAACGCCCTGATCGCGGAAGGCAAGGTAATACCGGACAACTCCCTCGTCGTCGGCATGCCGGGAAAGGTGATCCGGACCCTGCCGCCAGAGGCCGCCGGGGATCTTCGCAAATCCGCGGCCGGCTATGTCCGAAACTGGCGGCGCTTCAAGGCTGGGCTGCAGGAAGTCTGATTTCTCCACCACCGGAAAAGCGGGAACCGGCCTGCGGGGGGCTGGCCGGTTCCCTGACCCGGTCGTGGTAGGGATGGGGAGGGTGGGGACGCGACCGGATCGTCCTTCGGGCCCGGCAGAACCGGACCGAACCCAGAATTATTTCGACACGCTGCTAACCGTGGTGACGCGAGTGTCGGAGATGCCGGTCCAGGCCAGGGGAGACCTTGCAGACTGGCGTTTGATGTAACGGTACGGTGTCGAATACCACGGCAAAACAGCTTCGATCTGGTTGTCGAGGATCATGTCGCCATGGTCCGTGCGCACCGTGAGCACCGCGTGACCCGCATTCTGGGTGTCCTTGGCAACGGTGATCAGAAGGGCGCTTTTCGGCCAGCCCGCTTCGATCAGAACGCGTTGCTTCTCCAGGACATATTCTTCACAGTCACCGTATCCGTCGACCGGGTAGGTCCAGTATTCGACCTTGCCGAACAGGTCCTCGTCGGTCATCGGCCGGATGCGGCGGTTCACTTCGGCATTGATCGCAATCAGTTCGTTCCAGCGTGCTTCATCCAACCGGACCACGACGGGCTCGTAGCGCTCGTCCGGGCAAGCCCAGCCGTTGTCACGGCAAAACTGCTTGTGCCCGATCGGTGCCTTCACGACCGCATTCATCTCCATGAACCGGCCGGGACCTGCCTGGACCGAGGTTGCCGCCGCCATTGTGGCCATCAATACAGTAGAAGCGAACAAAGTTTTCAGAAGTAATTTCATCGTCACGCCCTCCCCAAGGCTGATGTAACGATGACGTAATGATTTTTACTTGGGGGAAATCTTCAGGCTAAAACAATAAGTTCATTTTAGCTTCGTTTGATATTTGTTTTATTATTGTTTTCGTCTTGTTTGAATCAAGGTTTATGGAAATTTTCGTAAAATTTTAGCGATCCTCCATAGAACCATGTTTTGACGTGTGTTTTTCAAATTGGAGCGGAACCTGACAAGCGCCGGTTTGCTTCCGATACCTTCAGGGAAATCCCTTCGACGCGGGAGAACGCGCGCCAGGGAAGGGTAAGAAAAAATGATGTGTCAGGGGAAAAAAGTGCGACCTGATGTGGTGCAGCGTGCCGAATACCTGACGTAAACGATAGGAGGCAGTCGGATGGGGCGCATGGTTTGCCGGAAAGTCGCGTTGCGCGGCGCGGCCTGGCTGGCCGTTCAGGCCGCGTTGAGACTGTCCGGAGAGCAGAAACGCCTCACGTAAGCCTTTTTGAGACTGTTCCGCCGCATCGCATGTTTTGACCGGTTCACCGCATCGCCTCGCGATGGCTGCCTTGCCGAACGGATGTCCGAATACGGTCAGATGGGGCGTGTCAATTCAGCTTGGAATAAACCGGTCCTTGCGGAAGCGCGGGACAGCCGGCCGGGCTGTCTGTCGAAGTCGCAATTAAGTTTGCCGGTTGCTGCGGTCCAGGCGTGTCGGCCGTTCAGTTCGCGACGAGCGTTCACCTGCAGGCGCTCAACCCGCCAGGCGAAACCCTGGATATCTGCGCAAAAAGACGAGAGGGACGTATCAGTCAGTGTCGGGAGCAGAGATGTGTTTTTCCAACAGCTCACGGCTTTGAACAGCGGCGAACTCCAGGGCAATCCCGCCTTCGATTTGGCGAATGACACGCGCCTGCATCTTGCCAAGCGTGATGCTGTCGCCCATCTCCGGAATGACATCGGTTTCGATGGCTGCTCCGGACAGGGAAATGTCGACGATACGGCAGACATGCACGGATCCGTCGGGCAGGATCATCTTGGTAATCGGATTCTTCGGGACGAAGCGGTCGTGACGGCGGTCTTCGGGAAGATTGAGCTCGTCGCGGTTTGCCAGCCAGGTCAAGACGTTGGCGATCTTGTCGCGTTTGCGGGCCGTGTTGTTCAGCTCAACAGCAAAGCCGCCATCAATCAGGCGGGCGATCTTTCCTTCAACCCGGCTGAGATGGTCGAGATAGGCGATGACCCGTTCGCCGACCCGGCCCGGAACGGGCGTGATCATTGCCATGCCGCCAGGCGACATGTCTATGACCTGGCAGGGATATTCGTGCCGGTCTTCCAGCATGAAACGTCCAAGAATGTTGACCTGGACACGCTGATGCCGCCGACGATCAGTGACCTGAAGCGACTTGCTTCCATCTTGTGCTGTTGCCAATCCGGCGCTCATGCCTGCTCTATCCAAAACTGTGCGTGAACCGCACTATCCCTGGCTGAGAAGAGTATCCCGATTCCCCTCCCGCACACTTTAGGCAGTCGGGGTTAACGATGTGTAAGAGAGTGTAGACGATACGGCCTTCAGGTCTAGGGTTCCGGCACAATAATATCGGCAAAAATGACATGAACATGAGGCGGAGCGTGAAGATGTCTGCGAAGGTTCGGCGTGTTTCCGGGAATTTTGACCTGATTTTCAAAAAGGAATCACTTGCGGAATACCTGTTGGCCCTGGCTTGGGGCGAAATGTAGCAGAGGACAAAAAAACGTCCTGGAACAGGACAACTGTTCCAGGACGCAAAGGCATACTCCCCTTATGGCGGTATTTTATGATTTTCCGCCGCTGTATACGGTCAGGTGGCCGACCTTGCGTTCCGCGCCTTGCGGAAGCGGCGCTGCCCTCATCGGCATTCCTTCTGCGGTGAAACGAGGCAGAAGCGGGTTCACGCTCGCCGGTTCCTCGATGAAATAGGGACGTTCATCGGGCCAGATCAGCCGCAGGCTGGCAATGGACTGGTTCAAAATGGGATGAAGGCCAATCCAGTAGGGCTTGTCCATAGGTGTGCAGCTGCCCAGGATCCGGATGCGGCCTTCGCCCGGAACGTTTAGCGGTACAAGCAGCATCTCCATGTGAAGAACCTGGCCACGCTCGGTGTGACCGTTAATGCCGATTACCGCGGCGGCGGCATCTTCCGTGATCGCTGCAATCAGGCTTTCAAGCGCCTCACGGTCCTTGGTGTTCCATCCGCGCAGGAAATTCCGCCCCTTCAATTCCCGGCAATGGGCTGAGCAGAGCCGGGTTCCGGCAAGCCGAAACCGGACGTCACGCGGACCGTTGGTTTCCAGGATGAAGGTGTCGCCCAGAAGCCCGCGGATCTCGCCGGGATCGACCTCACTGCGATTGGGGGCAGGGCGGGCGCCGCGCAGGTTGTCCCAGTATGAATAAAGAGTTTGCGTCACGCCGTGTTTCATCTGCTTTCGCCTCTTCGCCGGTCTTCGTCCGGTGTTTCGTCTCAAGACAGTGCTTGTTTCAAAACGGGACGAAGGGGTTTCCCTTTCTGTGTTTGACGGTAACAAAGCAGGAGGCGTGCCAATTCGCCGAATGAGGGAAATCTTCAAGTTTCGGCCGGTAAATTAAGGTTAATTTTCAGTAAAGCTTGTTTTGCGGGTCGTGTGTTGGCAGCTTAGCGACCAGTTCACCGGAAACGGCGGGCGGGAGGACCCTGCCAGCATTGCTCTGGCTGCGGACCGGCAGGAACGGCCAGCAATAGGCCGCCCCGGTCAAGAAAGCGCCGGCAATATCCGGGAACACCTGTCCTTGAGCGGGCGTCACGGGGACGCGGCCTGCTTTGGGGGGCAAAAGAAACGCCGGTCATTCGTGGGATGGCCGGCGTTTCGTATTATTGTGGGGTGATACCCCTTGATTTGACTTTATTCTGACTTACGGAAGGGAGCTGGAATGAAGCGGCAAAAGGCACAGGTTTGATGAACGTCTACAAATTCGACGATGAGCGTGCGCGGCGGGAGCAGGCCCGCAAGATGGAGGAGCCCAAGCGCCCCTCGAATCCTCCTGTGTTCAATCTGCCCGGTGTCATCGTATGGCTCGGGGGCGCGATGATCGCCATTCATCTGTTGCGTTCGTTTGTGCTGCCCGTCCGTTGGGACAATCTCATCCTCTATCTGTTTGCCTTCTGGCCGGGCAAGTATTCGGTTCTTTCCAGCCTGACGCCGCTGGATCTTGCCTCGAGTGTCTGGGCGAGTGTCAGCTACAGTCTGCTGCATGGCAGCGCCATGCACATCATCTTCAATCTGCTTTGGATGGCGATATTCGGCAGTGCCGTCGCGCGCCGATTCGGAGTCGGGCGCTTTCTGGTCTTTTCGGCGGCCTGTTCCGTCGGCGGAGCCATGGCGCATCTCGCGACTCACTGGGGTGAAACCGTGCCGATGGTGGGCGCGTCCGCGGCAATCTCCGGCCAGATGGCGGCTGCGATCCGTTTTGCCTTTGAACTCGGCGGGCCGCTCGGAACGTTCCGCAGAAGCGACCGGGCCGCCTATCTCGTGCCGGCTCAACCGCTTTCCGACTGTTTCCGCAACCGGCAGGTCCTCGTTTTCGTGGCCGTCTGGTTCGGTCTGAACCTCTTTTTTGGTCTCATGAGTGGTCCGGCCGCCGGTCAGGCTGCAACGATCGCGTGGCAGGCCCATATTGGCGGTTTTGTCGCAGGACTTGCGCTGTTTCCCTTCTTCGATCCGGTGCCGCGCCGCAAGCCCTGACGAGAAGTCGTGTCAACGGTTTGCGAATGCTGATTTTTTTGCCATGATACATTTGTCCCGTAAGTGACGGGTCGTTGATGCCATGGGAGGTGTTCTGAATGACCGTTGCCGCAATCCTGAGTGGGAAAGGCCACGACACGATTACCGCGCGGAGCGATGTGCCGCTGAGCGAAGTTTGCGAAACCCTGGCAAGCAAGAAAATCGGTGCGGTGGTCGTCACCGATGGCGAAGATGGGATCGAAGGGATCATTTCCGAACGCGACATCGTGCGTGTTATCGGAACGCAAGGCGCTTCCGCCCTGCAGTTGCCCGTCTCCAGCGTCATGACCAAGGACGTGGTGACCTGCACCGAGCACAACAACATAAACGAAGTGATGGCGCTCATGACCCAGCGCCGGTTCCGCCACATGCCGGTGGTGAAGGACGGCAAGCTCGCCGGACTGATTTCCATCGGGGATGTGGTCAAGTTCAAGATCGCACAGGTCGAACTGGAAGCGGAACAGATGCGCAGCTACATCACGATGGCCTGATTTCGGAGGCTGGCCGGCTGGGCCAGTTTTCAATCTGATGGCTACCGTCACCTGCACCGTTTGCCGGTTGAAGAGACCGAAAGAGGAGCGGTTGCGGCTGGTGGATGCCGGAGCCTGCCTGCTGTTTCTTCTTTCAAAATCGGATATTCAGAGAGTGGCTTGTCGGAATAGAAAATCTATCCGGCGAGCCTTTTTGTCTTGATAGTTCTGATGCGGAGTGTTTCGTCCGTTTCTCGCCGAAACTTTAAGGAGCGTCATCTTGACGGTTCAAAAATTTATTGCGCGAATTTCCGCTGCCGGGCTGGCTCTGGTTTTCTCCGTCTCAGCCGCTCTTTCCGCGAGCCTCTACCCATCAGGAATGACGGAAGACGAGATTGCAAAGTTCGAGGTTTACGAACGCAAGGTCATTCGCTTCCTGAGGGAGCAGGGCGATGGGTTCGACATCGGGCGGTTATCGGTTGAGTTTCCGAATGCACATGGCGCCTGGCTGGTCGAAGAGGTCTTTGGTGACGACTGGAGCGCGATCCGCGCTTATGCGGATGGTGCGCTTGCCGACCTTCCTGTGACGAAGCTTGAAGACAAGTTGACGGCCACGCCTGCCTTCCGGTTAGAAGTCGGGCAACAAACCGAAAAGCTCTTCTCACTGCCGGACCCGCAGCGCAGGAGATTCGAAGCCAGACTTGCAGCAAGCCGCTTTTGGGATCCGCAGGTCGTTGCCCGCACGGCAGCGTCGATGCTCGAGGGTCAAATGGGAACGGCGGAAGACGTTGCCCGGAATTCGCTCTATGGCAATTACGTTCAGAGCCGTCTTGCAAAGACCCTGACCGGCGATGGGCAGGCGTTGGTGTCTTTCAGCGGCTTGTGGACCTACGTCGTCGATATCGAGCGCAGCTCGCGCGGGCTGATCTTTATGACACGCGTGTCAGCCTATCCGCGTTAGCCGGTTCTGCCTGGTTGGCCGTTCTAGCAGCGCGAGGCAGTCAGGCGAGCCGAAAGAGGCCATCAGACCGGTTCCTGTTTGTTAGGTCTGGCATGATGAATTGATGTTGAGGCTGAAATACCTGGCTCGTTTGTTGCCTTGTAACCGGAATTTCCGTTCAGCGTCACCGCGGGTCACGCCTTGACCGTGACAGAACCCGCCCTGAACGGAAAAGGCTGGCCGTCGGGCCAGCCTCGTCCACTTGCGAAACCAAGGTCCTGAGAGCTTTTTAAACCTGGCTTCAGACAGTTGCCCCCTTGTGCCGGATAACGCACCCGACACTGCTTGCCAGAACGCCGACCAGAACGGCAATGGCAAGACCGAGCAATTGCACCTCAGCCATGTTGAAACCGGCAAACACGATAGTTTGCGCAGCGCCTACGGCACCACCCAGGACAGCGGCAAGAATCCAGTTCCGGGTCGCCATACCAAGCGCCAGGCCGAGAATACCAGGAAGACTTAAAATGTCCCCGCCAATAGTTCCAAGTAAATCAAGGATACCAAGCATGTTTCAGCCTTCTCCAACGAGCTAATGTTAGTGGGCCCGCCAGCGCAATTGGCGCCGGACGTTTATTTTCCTGACAAGCCAGCGACGTAGGAACGAATTTCGGCAACGTCTTTTGTTTTGGTAGATGAAGGTGCTGCCTCAGCCTGCAACTCATCGACAATGCGCTTGTATTCTTCCTGATACCCAGGTGCCAGTTTGTGAGCGATGCCCTGATGGCAATCGATACAGGTCATGGTTTCGTCAATTGCACGCTGGTGTGCATCGGCGGCGCGAGTCTCCTGGATGGTGAAATCCATGTACTCGAAGGAATGGCAGTTCCGGCACTCGCGGCTATCTGAGGCCTTCATCTTGCGCCAGACCAGCGCTGCCATTTTCAGGCGATGTTCTTCATATTTTTCCGGTGTGCTGATCGTGCCCATGATCTCGTGATACACGTCCTTCACTGCGATGATCTTGGCCTTGACCTTGTACTGCCATTCATGCGGCACATGGCAGTCGGAGCAGATGGCTCGCACCCCCGAGTGGTTGTTGTAATGCACGGTTTCGCGGTACTCACCAAGGTTTGTCTCCATGGTGTGGCAGGAGACACAGAATTCCTCGGTGTTTGTCAGTTCCATGGCCCAGTTAAAGGCGCCCCAGAACATGATTCCTCCGAGGAAGCCGGCAATCACAATAAAGCCCACACTGAATGCAGCGACCGGGCTCCAGAAGCCGTTCCAAACCCTGCCAATCAGACCACGCTTCGGCGTATCGTTCTCTTCCGTCATGAACTTGTCTCTCCCGTTGCCTGGTCAGCGCAGTTCGTTGGATGGTTGAAAGTCGTTTCCGACAAGTTCAGGCGCATTTGCCTGCGGAACGTGGCACTGATTGCAGAACCAGCGGGTTCCGGCAACCGTGTCCAGTTGGTTGCCTTCCCGGTCGAGATAGTGGGTCATGGAAAGGGTCGGGGCGCCGCGTTCCCCGGCGACGGTCCAGTCATGACAGCTGAGACATTGGTTTGTCCGCTTGTCCATCTGGTACTGGGCAACGGAATGCGGGATCAGCGGCGGCTGCTGCCGGTAGTTGCGCGGCATCCGGCCTTCGATCTGCTTATGGACGTCGTCACTGGGACGTGTCTCGTCCAATTCGACACCACGCAAACTCTGGACATTGCCTGTGGACTGCGCAACTGCGAATCCAGCCAGCACAGTTGTGATTGCAATGGCAGATATTCCCAAAAGGACGGGCATTTTCATGTCGGTTCTCCGTTGCTCCGTTCAGGCAGCCTGTTCGTCTACCGTGTCCACCGTCACTGAGACGGCTTTCTTGGCTCTGTTGTCATAACGGTGGGTGAATGCGAACACGTCTACCGAACACACGTCGATACAGCGTCCACAGTTTGTACAGTCGGGTGACAGGATAAGCGGGGTATCGCCATCCTTGCCTTTCAGCGCCGGGGAGATCACATGGTTCTCCGGGCATACCGCGTAGCAATCCATGCAATCATCGCAATCGATGCGGTTGGCCGCGCTGACGCGTAGCATGCTCTTCGTACCGGCCAGGCCATAGAAGGCACCAACCGGACAGACATGGCCGCACCATCCTCTTCGGGATACCGCAAGATCGAAGATGAACACCGCGGCGACGAGTGCCCAGACAAACCCCATGCCGAAGACAAGTCCGCGATGCAGCATCGTGATTGGATTGATCAGTTCCCAGGCGATCGTTCCGGTCAGCGCACTGACGACGAGCGCCGTGCCGAGCAGCCAGTATCGTGTTGACCGTTTTGGTTGCCAGCCTTTCTGAAGGCCCAGGCGGTCGTGCAGCCAGTAGGCAGCGTCGGTCACCGGATTGATCGGGCAAACCCACGAGCAATAAACCCTGCCGCCTATGAGGGCGTAAACTGCAAGGACGATCAGCGCACCGGCAAGCGCGGTGAGTTCCGGCAGGTGGCCTGCAAAGACGCTCTGCAACAGGACGAACGGGTCAGTCAACGGGAGCAGGTCGAAGGTCCGAGAGCTGGCAAGCGTGCCGGTTACCCACCAGACACCGAACCAGGGACCAAGGAGGAACAGCAGCAGAAAAAACGTCTGTGAAAGGCGCCGAAGCAACAGGAAGCGGTGCGCCCTGAGCCAGCCCTTGACCTGGATAGCTTCCTGACCCACGGGAAGTCTGGTCTTGCTGCTCATTGACCGCCTCCCGGGAGTTTGAAGGAAGGCTCAAATGCTCCAGGAGCTTCCGTGGTTCCGCCAGGCAATTCGGGTAAACGGTCGGGCAGATCTATGATGCCCTCGACCACCGGAGCGCCTTTGCGTTCCTTCTCTTCCCAGCCTTTGAGATAGTGCTCGGCGGACGTGCCGCGTGCCAGCCGCACAGGCAGGACCTTGATTGCTGCTTCCGGCAAGACACAACTCTTTTCGCAAACGCCGCATCCGGTGCAATGGTCCGCATGCACCGTGGGAGCGAAAATGGCATGATGACCGGAACGTGCATTGTGAGACAGTTCCAGGGTGATTGCTTCATCAATGACCGGGCATACGCGATAGCAGACGTCGCACCGAAGACCCAGGAAATTCAGGCAGTTTTCCTGGTCGACAAGGACAGCAGTACCCATACGCGCATCGTCGATATTCGTAAGGGCCGGATCCAGGGCGCCGGTGGGACACGCAGCGACGCAGGGTATGTCTTCGCACATCTCGCAGGGCACAGTCCGTGCCGTGAAATAGGGTGTGCCTGTCGCAGGGCCGTCTTCGCCGAGCTCGGCGAGTTTCAACGTGTCATACGGGCAATCGCGCACACAAAGTCCGCAACGCACACATGCCGACAGAAAATCCTCTTCGGAAACCGCGCCAGGCGGGCGAATTGCTTCTGCGGGCAGTGCGCGGGCATCACGGGCAAGGTAGGCAAGCAACGTGCCCGCGACCGCACAACCGCCTGCCATCCGCGCCGTTTCCGACAGGAAACGGCGGCGGTCGACAGATTTGGGCTTTCCGGTGGCGGGCATTGCTGGCTACCTGGTTCGCGTTAGGCGCGCTCGACTTTGCAAGCGCACTTCTTGAAGTCGGTTTCCTTTGACAGCGGACATGTCGCATCAAGCGTCAGCTTGTTGATGAGCTGTCCTTCGTCGAACCAAGGCACGAAAACCAGACCTTGCGGCGGCTTGTTGCGGCCGCGGGTTTCCACGCGGCTCAACATTTCACCGCGGCGCGTTGAAATCAGGATTTCCTGACCGCGGCGCAGGTCGCGTGCCTTTGCGTCGTCGGGGTGCATGAACACCACGGCGGCCGGGAACGCACGGTGCAGTTCCGGAACCCTTCGGGTCATCGAGCCGGAATGCCAGTGTTCAAGCACACGGCCCGTGCAGAGCCAGAGATCGAACTCTTCATCCGGGCTTTCCGCCGGCGCTTCGTAAGGCGCGAAGATGATATTCGCCCTGCCGTCTGGCTTGCCGTAGAACTCGACGCCTTTGCCTTCCGTAACATAAGGGTCGTAGCCTTCGCGGAACCTGTAGAGCGTCTCTTTGCCATCGACGACCGGCCAGCGCAGTCCGCGGGCCTTGTGATACATTTCGAAGGGAGCCAGGTCATGGGCATGGCCACGTCCGAAATTGGCGTATTCTTCGAAAAGACCCTTTTGAACGTAGAAGCCGAAATGGTTCGATTCGTCGTTGCCAAAGCCTTCGGCGGTTTCCGACAGCGGGAACTTGTCGACCACGCCATTTTTGAAGAGCACGTCGAACAGGGTTTTGCCTGCCAGTTCGGGCTTCTTGGCAACCAGTTCCTCGCCCCAGGCTTCCTCAACCGTGAAGCGCTTGGAAAACTCCATGAGCTGCCACAGGTCCGACTTGGCTTCACCCGGAGCGCTGACCTGCTGGCGCCAGAACTGCGTGCGCCGCTCGGCGTTGCCGTACGCACCTTCCTTTTCCACCCACATGGCGGTCGGCAGGATCAGGTCGGCCGCCATGGCGGTCACCGTCGGATAAGGATCGGAGACGACGATGAAGTTTTCCGGGTTTCGATACCCCGGCAGACCTTCCTCGTTCATGTTGGGCGCTGCCTGCATGTTGTTGTTGCACTGAACCCAATAGGCATTGAGTTCGCCGTCCTTCAACTTGCGGTGCTGCAGCACGGCGTGGAAACCGGGCTTCGGCGGGATGGTTCCCGCCGGAATATTCCAGGCGGTCTCGCAGATTTCGCGATGCTTGTCGTTGGCGACCACCATGTCCGCCGGCAGGCGGTGTGCGAAAGTACCGACTTCGCGTGCGGTGCCACAGGCTGAAGGCTGGCCGGTCAGCGAGAAGGGCGAATTGCCGGGTTCGGAGATTTTCCCGGTCAGAAGGTGCACATTGTACATGAGCCCGTTGACCCAGGAACCCCGGGTGTGCTGGTTGAAGCCCATTGTCCAGAGGGACATGACCTTCCGGTTGGGATCGGCATATTGCTGTGCGAGACGTTCCAGCTGTTCAGCGGGGACGCCTGACATTTCAGACACCTTCTCGACGGTGTATTCGGCCACTGAAGCTGCATATTCATCGAAGCTCATGTCACTGAGCTTGCCGGAATTCGGATTGGCCGCTTCCTGCTGCAAGGGGTTGCTGTCACGAAGACCGTATCCGATATCGGTGTCGGTTTTCTTGAAGTTGACGTGTGCGTTGACGAAGTCCCAGTTCACCGCATCATTCTGGATGATGTAGTTGGCAATGTAATTCAGGATTGCCAGGTCGCTTTGCGGCGTGAACACCATGCCGTTGTCGGCAAGCTCGAAAGACCGGTGCTCGAATGTCGACAGGACATGAACTTCGCACCCCGGCTTGGTCAGTCGCGTATCTGTCAGACGGGACCAGAGGATCGGGTGCATCTCGGCCATGTTCGAGCCCCACAGCACGAATGTGTCGGCATGCTCCAGGTCGTCATAACATCCCATCGGCTCGTCAATGCCGAATGCACGGATGAAGCCGACCACAGCGGAGGCCATGCAGTGGCGGGCATTCGGATCGATGTTGTTGGAACGGAAGCCCGCTTTCATCAACTTGGAGGCGGCGTAGCCTTCCCAGACCGTCCATTGACCGGAGCCGAACATGCCGACCGAAGTCGGGCCTTTCTTGGCCAGCGCCTCTTTCCATTTCTGCGCCATGACATCAAAGGCTTCGTCCCAGCTGACCGGCTCGAACTCGCCGTTCTTGTCAAAGACACCGTTCGATTTGCGCAGGAGCGGTTGCGTCAAGCGGTCCTTGCCGTACATGATCTTGGACAGGAAATAGCCCTTGATGCAGTTTAGGCCCCGGTTCACGGGAGCATCCGGATCACCCTGCGTGGCAACGACTTTTCCGTTTTTGGTTCCGACAAGCACCGAACATCCGGTTCCGCAGAAACGGCAGGCCGCTTTGTCCCAGCGGATGTCAACGGACCCGGGCTGTGCAAGAGCCGATCCTGCGGAAAGCGGGATCCCTGCCGCGGATGCCGTAGCGGCTGCCGCGGTCGCCTTCAGAAATGTCCTGCGGGATTCAGAGGTTTTCATGAGTCTGGTCTCCGACTTGGCTAGATTTGGCTGGCAGAGAAACGGTGTCGTTCGCCGCAAGGTCTTCGAAATGATGGTAGGTGAGCGTGACGGAAATCACACCGGGAATCTGGTGAATGGCCATGATCTGCTCAGAGGCGGTCGCGGTGTCGGTGTCTTCCACAACGACTACGAGACGACCGTCTTCGCTGGCTGCGTGAACTTCGACACCTTCCATTGCCTCGACGCTGTCGCGGACGGTATCGGCCTTTTCGGCAGTTGCGTGGACCAGGCAGCCGCAGATGTTCATGCTGTCACCTTCTCTGATTGGATCGGGGGTTTTTTGAGACTTATTGCTTGCACGGGGCAGGAATGTGCACACGCTCCGCAACCCGTGCATTGACCCTCGTCAACAACTGGTTCCGATATTCCGCCTGTTGCGAGCTTGAATCGGATGGCACGCGGCTCGCAGACGTCTTCGCAGGTTCGGCACGTGACTGCCTGCAGGGAAAGGCAGGTTTTCTGGATGTCAGCTTTCCACGGCCAATCAAGTTCGCGCGCGTGATCCAGCGCATCAGTCGGACAAGCCTCGGCGCAAGCGCCGCAAAAAGTGCAGGCTCCGCTGTTGAAATCCAGAAACGGACGCTGGTCCTTTCCGAGCGAGATAATTTTTTCAGGGCAAGCTTCTGCGCACGCATTGCATCCCGTGCAATGCGCGGCGAGGGACGCTTCATCAGACCAGGGAGGCCTGAAAACGTCTTCTTTCGGCTGGCGTGACAGGCGAAAGAACGCCCTGCGGCTTGCCGAGAACTGGGGGGACTGTGGCATGAGTTCAGCCCGCAGTCAGGTCCAGGAAAGGCCGAGACATCACGAGCATGATCCCGTCACCTCCGAACTTGCGACGGAAGGTACAGCTGCAATCTTAATTGCCGGTATGACAAACGCCGAGCGCTCGTCCCGCTCCGATTGACTATCGTGTTCCGCCATGTCCCCTCCCTAAGCGCGCGGATATATCCAGGATGGCGACCCGTCTCGTCGCCCTCCCTCAGGGAAGACTAGGCAATCTTGCCGCAAGCGCAACATTGGGAATGCTGCGTATAAGGTGTTATACTAAATTCAAGTATCTGAATATAATGAACAAATGCGACGCGAGAGGTCTCTCGTGTCGCCGGTATCGGAGCGTGCCCGATCAGGACTTTCCGTACACGTCCCCGGGATCGTAGACCTTCTCGGCTTCCACCCTTTCCAGCCGCAGCGCACCACTCTCCGGTTTGACGATCTTGCGGTAGAAACAGGACCGGTAGCCCACGTGGCAGGTGGCACCGTTGCCGGCTACGGAAACCTTCAGAACCAGGGCGTCCTGGTCGCAATCGGTCAGGATTTCATGCACGGTCTGGACCTGGCCGGAGGTCTCGCCCTTTTTCCAGAAGCTTTGCCGGGAGCGGCTCCAATACCAGGCTTCGCCCGTTTCGACCGTCCGTTTCAGGGCCTCGGCATTCATATAGCCGACCATCAGGATGTCCCCGGTGGTCACGTCCGTGACGACAGCGGCAATCAGACCGTCGCGGTCAAATTTCGGCATCAGTAGGTCGCCGTCTTCAACCGCTTTCTTGTCGCCGCGCTCGGCGAAGGATGTGTTGCACATCGGGAAAAACCCTTACCCTTGCTTTCATCCGCAAGGGCAGGCCCGAGATCAGGCGCCCTTGCCGCGCACCAGGGACATGAACTTGGCCTGCTCGGCCGCATCGTCCTGGAAGACGCCGGTGAACTGTGTGGTGATCGTGGAGACCCCCGGTTTCTGCACGCCGCGCATGGTCATGCACTGATGCTCTGCTTCCAGCATCACGGCAAGGCCGCGCGGCGCCAGGGCATCGTCAATGACCGAAGCAATCTCCGCCGTCAAGTTCTCCTGCGTCTGCAGGCGCTTGGCGTAGATGTCAACCACGCGGGCGAGCTTGGAAAGACCAACGACGCCTTCGGCAGGATAATAGGCAATATGCGCCTCGCCGATGAAAGGCAGCATGTGGTGTTCGCAGTGGGAGTGGAACGGGATGCCGCTGACAAGAACGATGTCCTTGTAGCCGCCGACATCCTCGAAGGTCCGCTCCAGATGCTCCGCCGGGTCCTCGTAGTAACCGCCGTAAAGCTGGCCAAGTGCCTTGACGACGCGCTTGGGCGTTTCCAGGAGACCCTCACGGTCAGGATCGTCGCCCGTCCAGGCGATAATCGTCCGCACGGCCGCTTCCACTTCCTCGCGGCTCGGGCGGTGCAATTGGTCCGGTGTCTTTCTTTCGAAGGATTTTTCAACCGGCTTGAGGACGGCGTCCATGGAGATCCTCACAAAATTACCCTTGTCACTCGTCATACGGCGCTCGCTTGTGCACAGATCAGTATCGAGGCCTGAAGCCGCGGACCATTATCATACTCTACACAAAAAGCGAACGCACAGTTTCTGAGAGGATTGAGCCGGTTTCAAGCGCACAAACGTCACTTTTGCCTACCAACTGCGACCACTCTGCCCCTTGCGAATTTGCAGTGGCGTCTGATCTATATATATGAAAGCAGCGTGCCTTCAATGTATCGCGCTTCACAGGCATTCACGAAGAGGCGAGTATGCTCGACGACATCTACAATGCGAAGATCCTCGAATTCGCCGGAAACATCCCCCGGATCGGCCGTCTGGAGCATCCCGACGCGACGGCAAAAGCGCATTCCAAACTGTGTGGATCGACCGTTCTCGTCGACCTGTGCATGAAGGACGGCGTGGTGACCGACTTCGCTCACGACGTGAAGGCCTGTGCCCTCGGTCAGGCGTCGTCGTCGATCATGGCGCAACATGTGATCGGTGCGACAGCCGAGGAGCTGCGTGAGGTCCAGAAGAGTATGCGCGCGATGCTGAAAGAGGGAGGCGAGCCGCCCAAGGGCCGGTTCGAGGACCTCAGGTTTCTGGAGCCTGTACGCGAATACAAGGCCCGGCATGCCTCGACGATGCTGACCTTTGACGCCGTCGTGGACGCGCTCGACCAGATCGAGGCGAAGGTAAAGGAAAACGGCGCCGCCGCCTGAATGGGTTGGCAGGTATTCCGGCCTTCAGATGTGCAGCAACCACAACCAGCATTCCAATCCTGACAAGCGGCTCGGCCCTGCCGGATTAATCGCGATCGGACTGATCTGGATCTACCGTCATTCCCTGTCGCTCTTCATGGGGCGGGCCTGCCGCTATGCTCCGACCTGTTCCGACTATACGGAGCAGGCGATCCGAAGATACGGATTCTGGACCGGCGGCTGGATCGGACTGGCCCGTATTCTCAGATGCAATCCCTGGGGGGCGTCCGGCTTCGATCCCTTGCCGGAAACCTTGCCGGAAACCGCACGCTGGTGGTGTCCCTGGCGCTACGGGCGCTGGACCGGCCGGCACATTCCGGACGAGCACCGGCTCGACTGAAAGACGGTCGGACTTCGGGTATTGTCCTTTCTGATACTATAAGATTGACCTTGCGTCAGTTGGGTGCAACGCTTCGCCTTCATGCCAGAAGGTGAGGGCCATATGGACGCGCACGACTTTCATTTCGTGATGATCAAGCCGACCCATTACGACGACGACGGCTATCCGATCCAGTGGCTGCGATCGGCCATTCCCTCAAACACGCTCGCCAGTCTGAACGGCCTGGCGGAAGCCGCCAGCAAGCGCAAGGTACTCGGGGAAAACGTCCGCATTCACCTGCACACCTATGACGAAACCAACAAACGGGTCCGGCCGGAGAGGATTGCCGAAATGATCCGGGCCGAGGGTGGCAAGGCGCTGGTGGCGCTTGTCGGTGTTCAGTCGAACCAGTTTCCGCGGGCGACGGACCTTGCCCGAAGGTTCCAGAAAGAGGGACTGCCGACCGCCATCGGCGGCTTCCACGTGTCCGGCTGCATTTCCATGCTGGAAGACATGCCGGAGGAAATGGTTCAGTTGCAGAAGGAGGGCGTCAGCTATTTCGCCGGGGAGGCGGAGGACCGCAGGCTGGACATGGTGTTCCGGGATGCCTTCGCAGGCGAATTGAAGCCGCTTTACAATTTTATGGCCGATCTGCCGTCGCTCTCGGGCGAGCCCACGCCGATCCTGCCGACGCAGCACATCCGCAACACCGCCGGATCGCATTCCAGCTTCGATCTCGGCCGCGGCTGCCCGTTCCAATGCTCCTTCTGCACGATCATCAACGTTCAGGGCCGCAAGAGCCGTTTCCGCTCCGCCGACGATCTGGAGCAAATCATTAGGGACAATTATGCGCAAGGCATCGACCGCTTCTTCATCACCGACGACAATTTCGCCCGTAACCGGGAATGGGAGCCGCTATTCGACAGGCTGATCTTTCTGCGCGAAGAGGAGAAGTTCGACATCAAGTTCATCATCCAGGTGGATACGCTTTGCCACCGGATCTCGAACTTCATCGAGAAGGCGACGCGCGCCGGGGTGAACCGCGTGTTCATCGGTCTGGAGAACATCAATCCGGACAACCTGATGGCGGCCAAGAAGCGCCAGAACAAGATCACGGAATACCGGGAGATGCTGCAGAAGTGGCGTGCGCACGGGGCAACGACCTATGCCGGCTATATCATCGGCTTTCCGGGGGATACCAAGGAAGCGGTCCTGCACGATGTTGAGATCATCAAGAAGGAACTGCCGCTTGACCTGCTCGAGTTCTTCTATCTGACGCCTTTGCCCGGATCGGAGGATCACAAGGTGCTTCTCTCCAAGGGCATCTGGATGGATCCGGATCTCAACAAATACGACCTCAACCACCGTGTCACCCATCATCCCAAGATGAGTGACACGGAGTGGGAGGAGGCCTACCGCGAGGCCTGGGAAAGCTACTATTCAGATGAGCACATCGAGACCGTGCTGCGCCGGGCGGCAGCCCACAAGAAGGGGCGGCCCGGCAACAAGCTGTTCCTGATGATGTGGTTCAAGCTGATGGTGCAATGCGAGGGGGTGCATCCGCTGGAAGGCGGCTATTTCCGTCTGAAGTACCGCAGGGACCGGCGCAGCGGTCTGCCGGTGGAACATCCGCTTGTCTTCTATCCGCGCTATCTGTCTGAAATCCTGGCCAAACACTGGGCCTATGTGTCGGCGACCTGGCGTGTCTACCGCATCTACCGGAAGGTGAAAGCCTCGCCGGATCGGCGCAACTACAGCGATCTTGCCATTGCCCCCATGGACGGGGCTGCCGAGGAAGACCTGGCGATGATCAGGGAAACACGCGGCGGCACGGAAGCCGTCGCCAAAAATGTCCGCGATGCCGCCTTGCGCAAGGCCGGGAAGGACCGGGCCAAGGCCGCCTCCTAACGAGGGGGGCATCGGTTACTCGGGAGGGTCACACGGGGGCTTTGTAGCGGATGAGCCGCCAGCCGAAGGTCATGCCCATTGCCGAGACGACGATGGCTGCCGCACCCAGGAGCTGGAGTGGCTTCAACTGGTGGCCGAAGGCGGCGTAGTCGACGAAAATCGCCACCACCGGATAGATGAAGGAAAAGGCACCCTGCAGATAGGTCGGCAGTTTCTGAACGGCGCCATACATCAGGATGTACATGATGCCGGTATGAACGGCTCCAAGGGTGATAAGCGCACCCCAGGCCGTGGTGCCTTGCGGCAGGGCGTTCCAGGTGACAAAAGGCGCGAGCATCAGGATGCCGATGCAGACCTGAATGAGCGCGATCAGTTGCGGCGGCATGCCGGTCAGTTTTTTCGTAAGGAGTGCAGCGACGGCCCAGAAAAAGGCAGCGCCGAGGGCAAGTGCGATCCCGAGCGCGTAACCCGAACCCGCATAATCGACGTTGCCGGGTTCGGCCTGGACGATCATGACCACACCTCCGAAGGCGAAGGCCAGCCAACCGAGCTTGTTGGCCGTAATGCGTTCGCCCAGAAACAGCGCGCCGAAGGCGACAAGAATGAAGGGTTGGGTGTTGTAGACCGCCGTCGCGACGCCGATGGAGGCCTTGCCGTAGGCACTGAACAACATCGCCCAGTTGACGACGATGGCCACACCGCCGATTGCCGCGATGGCAAGTTGCTTCCATGTGATCTTCGCCCGGAAAAGCCCTTGCGCGCCGCAGATGACGAGGAGTGCCAACGCACCAAAGGCGCAGCGCCAGAAAACGACGTCGATTGCGCCTTGCCCTGACAGAACCACAAACAGTCCGATCGATCCGAGAATTGTCATTGCGGCGGTCATTTCCACGGCGCCGCGGAGTGTCTTGTCCATCTTTGTCTCCGAGAAAACCAGGTTGGGGCAAGAGTGACAAAGCCTGACCAGTGAATCCATTCGATAAATTAGGTATTTTCTGAAATTACTTTATTATATTAGGTTTCAATTCGGAAATCAGGCGCTCTATGAAGATGGATGAGGCAGATACAAAAATAATTGAAGCGTTGATTGGAGATGCCCGCATGTCCTTGAAGGATCTGGCCGCCCATGCCGGGCTGTCATCGCCGGGTGTCTCGGAGCGGATCAGGCGGTTGCTGGAGCGAGGGGTCATTCGAAGCTTCACAGCCGAGATCGACCCGAAGGCGCTGGGCTATTCGCTGGAGGCAATCGTTCGGATCCGGCCTTTGCCGGGAAAGCTGCATATCGTGCAGCAGCTGATCCAGGATATTCCCGAGTTCTGCGAGTGTGACAAGGTGACCGGCGACGATTGTTTCATCGCGCGACTCGCGGTGCCTTCCATCGACAAGCTCGACGGTATCCTGGACAGGATCGCCGACAAGGCGGAAACCAGCACCTCCATCATCAAATCACAGCCGATTCGCCGTCGGCCGCCGCCTCTGGTCATCCGGGACGAGGGGCGTTGAAAGCACCGTATATGCGTGCCGTCTGCGCAGATGATCCGATGTCGGGCAAAATATGCTGCCGCCCTGAAAATACCGAAAGACAGCACCTGAAAATCGGTGTATTTCGCAAGTGCCGCCGATGGGTTTGGGCAGGCGCGGAGGCGCTGCCGGATCGTCGCCAATGATGGATGGTTACCGGGCGCGGCGCACCGGGCGTTTGGGTCCTTCAAGGCACCATGAACAAGGCGTCTCCCCAGGCCGGAACCGGGGATATTCAGATCCGCATTGCCCAAAGCGGCGATCTTGCCGATCTCCTTCGTGTCGAAACCGGTTCTTTCCCGGGGGATCGCATTTCCCGGCGAAGCTTCAAACGATTTCTGGCTAGTCAACGGGCGCGGCTGCTCGTTGCTTTGGACCGCGAGGGTATTCGTGGCTACGGGCTTTTGTTGTTGCGGCAGGGCACTGCGCTTGCCCGGCTCTATTCTCTGGCAATTGATCCGGCAGCCCGGGGGCAGGGACTGGGTGTTCGCCTACTGAAAGCCCTGGAAGACAAGGCCTTCGAGGACGATCGCATCGTTTTGCGCCTTGAAGTGCGCGCGGACAATGATGCGGCGCTGGCGCTTTACCGCAAATCCGGCTACCGGGACATCGGGCGTATCGGTGATTATTATGAAGATGGTTGCAGTGCCGTACGTATGGAAAAACTTCTGCACGGGCCGGATCTCGGAAAGGGTCGGGCCCCGTACTATTCGCAGACCACCGATTTCACCTGCGGTCCTGCCTGCGCACTGATGGCGGTCCGGCATTTCGACGCAGCGTTTCCTGCGGCGCCGCTGGAGGAACTCACGCTCTGGCGTGAAGCAACGACGATCTATCTGGCGTCGGGGCACGGCGGCTGCGGGCCTTTCGGCCTGGCGAATGCGCTCGTGCGCCGCGCTCTTTCCGCCGAAGTGCGGCTTTTCCCGGACGAACCGTTGTTTCTGACCTCGGTGCGGGATCCGGAAAAACGCAAGATCCTGACGATGGTTCAGGAAGGTTACCGCGCCGAAGCGGAAAATCTGGGTGTTTTGCGTTCTGATCAGCCGTTGGACGCAGAAGCCCTTGCCCGTCAGATTGCCGATGGCGCACTCGCCATCGTACTGATCTCGGGCTACCGCATGTTCGGCCAGAAGGTTCCACACTGGATCCTCGTTCACGGCGCCGACGACCGTCATCTGATCATTCACGATCCCTGGCTTGCGCATGAGCGCCATGAGAGCAGTGCGGACGCCGCCAATCTTCCCATTCCGTTTGCCGAGTTCGACCGGATGGCTCGCTGGGGCCGCAACCAGGTTCGTGCGCAAATTCTGATAAGAAAGGTGAGCTGATCCCATGTCCTCCTGGGTCATTCTGGTCGACACGCTGAAAGACGTTTCCAACACCGAGACACCCCACAAGGTGATGACGGTGCGTGAATATCTCACGCACCCGAAGCTTTTTGCCGGTGCCAAGCCGACGATCCTGAACCTGTCGCGCTCCTACGCCTATCAGGGGGCCGGATATTACGCTTCCCTGCTTGCTGAAGCCCGTCAGCATCGTGTCGTGCCGACCGTGGAGACAATGATCGAGCTGTCGCGCAAACAGCTTTACCAGCGAGCCTTGCCGGAGCTTGAAGACCGGTTGAACCGGTGCCTGCGCAAAATGCCGGGGCCGGATGCTGCGTCCTTGACGCGGATCCTCGTCTGTCTTGGGCAGACTGGGGAACCGGTACTGGATCCGTTTGCACGCCTTCTGTTCGACTGGTTCCGCGCGCCGGTTCTGGAGGTCCTGCTTGAAGACGGGGAATGGCGGAGCATCAAACGGATACGCCCGCTGGCCGTGGACGATCTTTCCCCCGAGGAACGGGCGGTATTTCTGTCGGCGGTCGTAAGTTACACGACGCGGCCCTGGCGCGCTCCGAGGCAGCGCGCCCTGATGAAATACGTGCTGGCGGTCCTGTCCGATCCGAAGGAGGAGCTGCCGCCATCCAGCATTGCTTCCCTGAAGCATATGGCCAGAGTGGCGGCACGGCACGGCGTCGAAGTTGTCCCGATCGGCAAGGGCGACCTGGACAAGCTCGCCCAGTTCGATGCGCTGTTCATTCGCGAGACAACGAATATCGACAACCACACCTACCGTTTCGCGCGTCGGGCGGTGCAGGAGGGCATGCCAGTCATCGACGATCCGGTTTCGATGATCCGCTGCACCAACAAGGTCTACCTGACTGAGCTGCTGCACAGTCATGGCATTGCAACGCCCAGGACCATTGTCTTGTCTTCTCTCAAGGAGGCGGGTGACCTGGAAACGAAACTGGGCTCGCCGCTGGTTCTGAAAATCCCGGACGGATCTTTCAGCCGAGGTGTGTTCCGTGTTGAAGGGGCGGAACCGATCAGGGAAAAGCTCAAGGAACTGTTCCAGGAAAGCGCCATCCTGCTTGCCCAGGAATACTGCCCGACGGACTATGACTGGCGGATCGGCGTCCTGGACGGCGAGCCGCTGTTTGCCTGCAAGTACCTGATGGCCAAGAAACACTGGCAGATCGTTCGTCACGAAGCAGGCAAGAAGTCTGTGGAGGGAGGGTACAAGACGGTCTCGCTGTCGGAGACACCGCCGGCTGTTGTCGAAATCGCGGTGCGGGCGGCGCGGCTTATCGGAGACGGGCTTTACGGGGTCGACCTGAAGGTCATCGGCGACAGGGTCGTCGTCATCGAGATCAACGACAATCCCAATCTGGACCACGGTGTGGAAGATCTTGCCGAAAAGGATAGTGTTTGGGAGCAGCTGATCCGTTGGTTCGTGCGGCGGCTCGAGTCTCGTTAAGCCGCCGATTCGCTACAAAATCGAAAGAAATGTCCGCTCAATGGTTGCCCGGCATCCTTGAATCCCCTATCAGCAGGCGATCCAATTACCATTGATGAGCTTACCTGCCTTGTCTGCAGGAGTGAGCAGGAGAAGAATGATGATCGAACTGACTTTCCCCGACAATTCCGTGCGCGCATACGAGCCTGGGACCACTGGTCTGGCCGTTGCCGAAGGCATTTCCAAGTCGCTCGCCAAGAAGGCGGTTGCGATGGCACTGGATGGGGAACTTAAAGATCTCTCTGACCCGATCGAATCCAATCACCAGATCGAGATCGTAACCCGTGACGACCCGCGTGCGCTGGAGCTGATCCGCCACGATGCAGCCCACGTGATGGCCGAAGCCGTGCAGGAGTTGTGGCCGGGTACGCAGGTTACCATCGGTCCGGTGATCGAGAACGGCTTCTACTACGATTTCAAGCGCGTCCATCCGGACACGGGTGAAGATTGGCCATTCCATCCGGAAGAGCTACCGGTCATCGAAAAGAAGATGCGCGAAATTATTTCGCGCGGCGCGCAGTTCACCAAGGAAGTCTGGTCCCGCGAGGAAGCAAAGACCTACTTTGCCGCCAAGGGCGAGCACTACAAGGTCGAGCTGGTCGACGCCATTCCGGAAGACCAGGAAATCAAGATCTACAAGCAGGGCCAGTGGCTCGACCTGTGCCGGGGCCCGCACATGGCCTCCACCCGCCAGATCGGCGACGCCTTCAAGCTGATGAAGGTGGCAGGGGCCTACTGGCGCGGCGACAGCAACAACGAGATGCTGTCGCGCATCTATGCGACCGCCTGGCATAACGAGAAGGAGCTGAAGGGCTACCTTCACATGCTGGAGGAAGCGGAGAAACGCGACCACCGCAAGCTCGGCCGGGAAATGGACCTGTTCCACTTCCAGGAAGAGGGGCCCGGCGTCGTCTTCTGGCATCCCAAGGGCTGGGACATGTTCCAGAGCCTGATCGCCTACAAGCGCCGGGTGCTGCGGGACACCTACAAGGAAGTCAACGCGCCGCAGGTGCTGCATACCTCGCTCTGGGAAACGTCGGGTCACTGGGGGTGGTACAAGGAGAACATGTTCTCCGTGCAGTCCGCCGACCCGGAAGCCGACGACGACCGGGTCTTTGCCCTGAAGCCGATGAACTGCCCGGGGCACGTCCAGATCTTCAAGCACGGGCTCAAGAGCTACCGCGACCTGCCGCTGCGGCTTGCAGAATTCGGTGTGGTCCACCGGTATGAACCGTCTGGCGCCCTGCATGGGCTGATGCGCGTGCGCGGCTTCACCCAGGACGATGCGCATGTCTTCTGCACCGAAGAGCAGATGGCGGACGAATGCCTGAAGATCAACGACCTGATCCTTTCGGTCTACGAGGATTTCGGCTTCGACGAGATCGTCGTCAAACTCTCGACGCGTCCCGAGAAGCGGGTTGGCAGCGACGAACTCTGGGATCATGCCGAAGACGTCATGGGCAAGGTTCTGAAGCAGATCGAGGACCAGTCCGGCGGCCGGGTGAAGACCGATATCCTGCCGGGCGAGGGGGCTTTCTACGGTCCGAAGTTCGAATACACCCTCCGGGACGCCATCGGCCGCGAATGGCAGTGCGGCACCACGCAGGTGGACTTCAACCTGCCGGAACGCTTCGGCGCCTTCTATGTCGACAGTGACGGCGAGAAGAAGACGCCGGTAATGATCCACCGTGCGATCTGCGGCTCCATGGAGCGGTTCCTCGGCATCCTGATCGAGAACTATGCGGGCCATTTCCCGCTCTGGTTCGCGCCGCTGCAGATCGTCGTTGCGACGATCACTTCAGAGGCCGACAGCTACGGCCAGGAAGTGGCCGATCTGCTGAAGGCCAAAGGCCTGAAGGTGGAGACCGACTTCCGCAACGAGAAGATCAACTACAAGGTCCGCGAGCATTCGTTGGCCAAGGTGCCGGTGATCATCGTCTGCGGCATGCGCGAGGCGGAGGAACGGACGGTCAACATCCGCCGGCTCGGTTCCAAGGACCAAACCCCGATGGGCCTCGACGAGGCGATTGCAGCGTTTGTCGAAGAAGCAACACCGCCCGACTTGAAATAGACTGCGGCTCTCCGGTCTGCCGCAACCAGAAAAACAGCGCACCGCCCTCCAACGAGGGCGGTGTTGTCATATTCAAGAAGCGGATGTTCTGGTATCCGGTTTCGAATTTGCCGGATTTCCGTCAGCTGCAGGACGATTGCCGTGGACTACGCAGAATTCAGTTATGCCAATCCCGATCATCCGCTGCTGAAGCGCTGGACGATCCGTGCGATCGAAGGCCTTTCCGGACGCCGGAAACTCGTCAGCCTTTATGACCAGTGGAAAGACACGATGGTCGGCACATCGGACTTCATCTGGAACGACCTGCTGACCCTGATCAATCTGAATGTGTCCGTTTCAGGCGATGCATGGCCGCCGGAGCACCTGCCGGAAGGTCCGCTGGTGATGATCGCCAACCACCCCTACGGCATTGGCGACGGCCTGGCGGTGTTGGCGCTTGCCGAACAGCTGAACCGTCCATTCAGGATCCTTATCAACAACGAACTCCTGAAAGTTCCCGAAGTCCGGCCGTTTTCGCTGCCGATCGATTTCGAGGAGACCCGGGCAGCCCTGAAAACCAACATGGCCACCCGCAAGGAGGCACTGCGCCTCCTGAAGCAAGGCACGACCATCATCGTCTTCCCCGGAGGCGGTGTGGCAACGGCAGCCAGGCCGTTCGGCCGGGCCGAGGAACTGCCCTGGAAGACCTTTACCGCCAGGATGATCCGCTCGTCCAGGGCGACGGTATTACCGCTGTATTTCGCCGGCCAGAATTCCTGGCTGTTTCACCTTGTCAGCAGATATTCGCTGACCCTGCGCCTGTCTCTGCTGGTGCGTGAATTCCGCCGGATCCTTGGCTCGGTGATCAGCGCGCGTGTGGGAAAACCGATTCCTTACGAGACCCTGTCAGGCTTCGACGGCCAGAAGGAAATCATGGATTATCTGCAGGCAAAGGTTCTGGAAATGGCTCCACCTGTCAGGCGGTATCCGTCACGCAGGGTGCGCATGAAAGGATAGAGGCGCATTCGCCAGGCGCCGTGGTAATTCTTTCGAACGCTTGTGACGCTGCTGCAAAGCGCGGAGCAGGCCACTGTTGAAACTGCCCGGCAGTGGCCCCTAATTGTTTGAACCTGGCTGCTGACCGATCAGTTCGGCCTGGCTGGTGACCACTTCCACTTCGCGATCTTCGCCGGTCGCCACTTCGAAGGTGTGCTGGTAGGTGCGGCCGTTGTTGCGGGCAAGGGCCTCGTATTCGCCGGCGGCCAGGACGAAGTCCGGGAAGGCACCGGTTGCTTCCACCACCACGTCTCCCCCGGGGCTGAGGACGGACCACGTGGTATTGGCAATGGCCTCGCCGCCATGCTCGTTGACCAGTTTCAGGGTGATATCTGCAGCCTTGTGGAAGATGGTTGCTTCCGTCAGTTTGCCGGGAAGCACCTGAATGTCGGCGCGCACCGTGGCGTTCACGTCGCCATAGCGGCTCACCACGTGATAGGTGTCCGCATTGAGACGCACGATCGAGCCCGGCTTGATGTTGCCGACGATCAGGTCCCGCTCGCCGCGTTCATCGAAATCCATGCCGTAGACGTTGAAGGTAACGGGGCTGCCGTCCAGGTCTTCACCATCCTTGAGAGCCGCGCCGAACTTGATGCCGCCGGCGTTCAGCGTCACCATTTTCGACTGGACTTCCTTGCCGATGACGATCCGGTTGGTTGCCTGGGCATAACCGTAGGCCGTGTGGATCAGATACGTGCCGGGATCGAGACGGAAATCCGCGTCGCCGCCCTTGGAGGTCGCCACCAGTTGAAGGCGGCCGTCGGCATTGGTGGTTTCCGAATAGATCCGCCAGACCAATCCCTCATTGAGGGGCTCACTCTCGGCGGAGAGTTTCGCCATCAGGTAGAGCGCCCCCTGCTGCAATCCGCCGCCGAGGCTGCGGGTGGTTGGGTTGGCGGGAGCATAGGGAAGACTGATGTCGGAAAAGAGCGGTTCCGGTTCCTTGTCGAGAAGATTGATGATCGGCTCTTCCGGCGGGGCGGCCGGAACGCCCGGATCCGGTTTGGCAGTCGGTACGGGCGGTGTATCCGCAATCTGTGCGGATGCTGACTGCACACTACCGGTGAAAAGCGAGGCGCACAGCATCGCAGCAAGGGTTGCGCCCTTGACGATACGGTTCAGGTCCACCATTCGGCCCGGGACAGATCCAGCGTTCAACATGCACACTTCATTATCATTTTGACTCGGGCGGTTTTACCAGTCTTTTGGAGTTTTTACCAACCGCGGATGATCGTGATCCACTTCGTCTGCCGATATTTGCCCAAACAGGATTTCACTGGCGCCATGGAACAGCGCTGGACCGCTCGGCGGTCCCGGGTATCTGCCGGTCAAAGAGGTGGTTTACATCATCCTCGGCGGGTTCGAATTCCACCGGCCCCTAATGGGACTGCAAATCGGGCAAATTCAAGACATGCGGTTAAAGTTGACAAATGCGCTCAATAAATTAGGTGCATAGCTCGAATGGAATGAGTGGAACAGGACAGCTTCATGCCGAGTTTTGAAACCGGATCTCCCGAAACGCTCGCTTTCTTGCGGAAGCGGCGCTCTCATCCCTCCGTCACGATGACGGATCCCGGGCCGGACGACACGCAATTGCAGGATATTCTGACCATCGCGGCCCGAGTGCCGGATCACGGCAAGCTGGCGCCCTGGCGGTTCATCCTTTTTCGTGCAGACAAGGAGGGCAAGCGGATCGGCGAATGGCTCGCGGCGCATTATGAGCGCAAGACCGGACCGCTTGATGCCGATCAGCGTGACAAGGAACTCACGCGTTTCACGAGAGCTCCGGTCGTTATCGGCGTGGTCAGCACCGCAGCGGATCATCCGAAGATCCCTCTCTGGGAACAGCAGCTTTCCGCAGGCGCGGTCTGCATGAACCTCGTCACGGCTGCGGCCGCAAGCGGATTTGCGTCCCAGTGGCTGACGGAATGGGTCAGCTTCGACATGGAAGCCGCGCGGTTTCTGGGGGCCCGGGACGGAGAGCGTTTTGCCGGGTTCGTTCACATCGGAACACCGACACAACCGCCGTTCGAGCGGCCGCGCCCGAACCTTTCTGACCTGATCACCAACTGGACCGAGACCGACTAGCCAATGTTTTATGAGACCGCGAAAAACGACCACGGGCTGCCGCACAACCCGTTCAAGGCCATTGTGTCACCGCGCCCGATCGGGTGGATTTCCTCGCTGGACGGGGAGGGGCGCGCCAATCTTGCGCCCTACAGTTTCTTTAACAGCGTCTGCGATCGCCCACCGATCGTTCTTTTCTCCTCCTCCGGATACAAGGACAGCGTTGCGAACATCGACGCGACCGGCGAATTCGTGTGCAACATGGCGAGCTGGGACCTGAAGGACGCGATGAACAAGTCATCCGCCGCCGTTCCGCACGGAACGTCCGAATTCGAACTTGCCGGCCTGGAAATGGCGCCTTCGAACCTGGTCAAGGTGCCGCGCGTTGCCAAGGCGGCAACGGCACTGGAATGCAAACACCTGCAAACGCTACGCCTCAAGGACCTCAACGGCGAGGAGACCGACAGCTGGGTGGTGTTCGGCCAGGTGGTCGGTGTGCACATCGACGACAGCGTGATCGTAGACGGCATCGTCGACGTCACCCGCTTCAGGCCGCTCTCCCGTCTCGGCTACATGGACTATGCCGTGGTTACGGACGTGTTCCAGATGACCCGTCCCAAGGTCTAGAAATTAACGCTTTTCCTCGAGGGAACGGAAAGACGCCGGTCGAGTCGGCGTCTTTTTTGGTTTTGTACAGTCGACTCGCCCGCAGGGGCCTATTCGAGCCGCGCAAACGACTGAATTTCCTGTCGTGTTTTTCCCAAGAAAAGGTCAGAAAACTGCTTGTATGTCCACATTCGCTGTTGCCGGCCTAGGTATATCTGACCAGTCTGAAAAGAAAAACGACTCACCTGCCGTTGCTTAGTGCACCTCCTGTGTGCTGTTAAGGTTTTGTTAACCTTTTGGGCGTGAAAGTTAACGCTGAAGGTTAACGAAGTAATAACTTAGTTCCGTCGAGGAGACAGGGTCATGCGGGTTGCTGACACCGCCTCGGTCGCGTCCAGGATCGAGCTAGCGTTTCAGTCTGCGAGTACTTCGACAGGTACGTCATTTGACTACCTGGTGAAAACCGCTGCGAGAGAGTCGTCGTTCAACCCGGCGGCCAAGGCAAAGACTTCGAGTGCTACAGGATTGTTTCAATTCATTGAATCCACCTGGCTGGAGACGATGAAGGAAGCCGGACCGCGCCATGGCCTTGAGAAATATTCCGACCACATCCAACGAACGAAGAGCGGGAAGTACTACGTCAAGGACGCGGACATGCGCCGCGAAATCCTTGACCTTCGCAAGGATCCCGAAATTTCGTCGATGATGGCGGGAGCCCTCACTCAGAAGAATTCCCAATACCTGGAACGCAGAATCGGTCGCGAGCCGACGGACGGCGAACTCTATATGGCGCACTTCCTCGGGGCGCACGGGGCCAGCAAGCTGATTGAATCTGCCGGCTCCAATCCGGACATGCGTGCCGACAAGATCTTCTCGGCTCAGGCAAGGGCCAACAAGCCGATCTTCTATCAGCGGAACGGCAAGGCCCGTTCCATGCAGGAGGTCTATGAGGTCATCGTGTCCAAGCACGATGCGGTCACGATGATTGCGGAAGCCAGCGGCAAGAAAAACCTGCGCACCTCCGGCGAGCTCACCGCCGTCGCCACTTTGCCCAATGCCAAGCCGGTGAACGATGCTCCCGGGATCAACCAGGATACGTTCGACCATCTGGCAGGCGATCCCGCGGCTGCCTTTGCCATGCGCTCCAAGCCCATGGGACCGGCTCAACTGGCCGCTGCGGAACAGGCGGTTCCGCAACTTCCTGATGCCGATCCGGTGCAGCTTGCCGAGGCGAATGTGCCGCTGCCGCAGAGCCGGCCCGAGCGGCCTTCGAATACCGCTGCAAGCGCGGTCTTCCTGCAGGAGGAAAAGGTGGCCGCAGCGCCCGCACGACCGGCACCGCAGGATCCGCGCGAAGCGTCCCTCAACGGAACCGGTTCGGACGAGGCAACGACGCGTGTTCTATCTGCCTTCCAGGCGACGGAAACCGTCAATCCGTTCGAAGCCCTGTTCCGCAACGATGAGGGATCGAACCAGGCCGCGGTCAATCCACGCTTCGCTTCAGCCTTTGCGGCTGTGGAGGAAGCGGCTCTCTTCAGCACCCTGACCGGTGCCTCCAGCCAGGTGGTCGCACAGGAGCTGGCCTTGAGCAACCAGGGCGGACCTCTCGATCTGACGCGGTTCCTGCGCCTGAAAGCGGAAGAAGAGCAAAAGGATCTTCTGCCGCCGGCATGATCTGTTTGCTTTCCCGTATCCCTACGGGAAGGCAGGGTTCCGGCTTCATCCACAGACGGAACAACTAGGGAAATTTATGGTGAACCGATCGTTAAGCCTTTGATGTCAGACTGATGTCCGACCTCTTGGGAAGATTGTTTTACCGCCATGACAGTACATGACTTTCTGCAACTGACCGACGATGACGAGCACACCCTGGATGTCCGGGCCGCGCTGGAATTCGCCGAACGCTATTTGGCTGCGGATGAGGGCAGTCAGGAAAGGGTCAGCATGGCAGCGGCGTTGACCGTGCTCTTGGACGATCCGAGCCGGGCGGTTCGCAAGGCGATTGCGAAGGCGCTGGCTTCGAGCCCCTATGCTCCGGGGCATGTCGTGCGCTGCCTTGCCAGCGACGTCGATGAAGTCGCGGTTCCCATTCTGAAACATTCTCCCATCCTGACGGAAGCTGAGCTCGTCGATCTGCTGGCGGAAGGCACCGACGCCATGCAATGCGCCATTGCCGAACGCGAAGGGCTGTCGGCTGCCATTTGCGCCGCGATCTGCGAAGTCGGCAGCGAAGCAGCCTGCCGGACCCTGCTTCGCAATACCAGCGCGCAGGTTTTGCAATCCTCTCTGCTGCGCCTGGCGCAACGTTTCGAAAACCACCCGGAAGTCTGCGACGAACTTCTGAAGAGCAGGGAGCTGCCGCTTGCCATGCGCTATCAGCTCCTGATGAAGCTGGCGGAGAATCTGGATGATCATCCGATCATTCTTGAGCGGGTGCCGGAACATCAGCGACGGACCTTCCTGAGCGATGCGGAAGACAAGGTGGTTCTTCGCCTTGCTCTGGAGGCCGGGCACGAAGACCTGCCGGAATTCGTCGAGCACTTACGCGTCCACGGCAAGCTGACCACGCGGTTGCTGCTGCGGGCCGTCTGCTGCGGGCGCCTGCGTTTCTTTGCAGCTTCCCTGGCCAATCTCGGGCAGGTTCCTCTGCCGCGCCTTTGCAAGCTGCTCTTGACCGTGCGCCGGTCTGCGCTTCAGGCGATCCTGCGCAAGGCGGGACTGCCGCTGCGCTCCCATCAGGCCTTTTTGCTGGCGATTGACGTTGCGCGGCAGGCGGATGCGGATTTCACCTACGACCTTGCGCTCGACGAAGCCCGTATGCTGACCGAAACCCTGCTCGCTGAAATGCAGGACGGAGCGCTTGGAACCGACGAGGACGTCACCGCTTTCCTGCGCCGTTTTGCCATCGACGTGGCACGGCTGGAGGCCCGGCTTCTGGTCAAGAACGGCAGCCTGCAACTGACACAGGCAACCCGGGCCGCCTGAGGCCTGTCCGGCGCTTTCGTCCCTGCTCTCGCGAAATCGACGGAAGGCTTCCGAACCGCGCTCTCGCGGCTCGTTTGCTGTTTGCGCGTTTGTCTGATTGCTGTCGGGACGCGGCGACCGGCAGATGCAAGCCGCCAGAAGGCGGTTAAAATCCTCGTCGGAAATTAATCGTCTTCGGATTTCGGTGTCAGCTGTTCCAGGAAATCGTCCGTAACGGATTTCAGCTTTTCCAAAAGTTCGACGCCGGTCTTGTTGCCGTCGTCCTTGGCGCCTTCCATGACCATCGCGCGAATGGCTTCTACGTAGCGTTCGGCCAGTTCCAGCGGCAGCCGTTCCGGGGACGGAACCTTCTCTATCAGGCGGCAGAAATTGGCGGCGACTTCTCCAACCAGCGGGAAGCCAAGTGTCAGAGCCTGACCCTTGATGTTGTGCGCGGACTGGAAGAGTGTTGCCAGAACCTCTTCAGAAATGCCTTCGGACTGGATGGTTTCCCAGGCCTGGAGAAGCCTTCTGGTTTCATCGTCCATCCACACGCTGAATTGGGGCGAAAGGCGTTTGACGGCGTCTTCCGCGGCCTTCACAGGGTCGAATTTCCTGGCTTCGCGCGGTGACAGTATCCGAACCTTCTTGCGCAAGTCCGTCGGCGGGGACACGATTTCGTAGTCCTGATCCTTGGCGGTGCCAGTCATCGTCCGGATTGTCCTCATTTCCAGATTACGCAAAACATATGTGTATAGGAGTATCGTCAATCCTGCTTAACAGGGTCTTGCCGGAAACGCTTTTGCACAAAGATTGTCAGTAGCGGAACATTTCCGTCAGAATGCGTTCATCCCAGCCGTGGTCGGAATCGAACATGATCACGCCTTCCGTGTCCGTCGATTCCCTGACGGAGACATGCGTGACCCTCCGGAATTCGCGATGATCCGCAGAGGCACTTACCGGACGTTTGCCGGGGTCCAGAATTTCGATGTCCACATGGGCCCAGTTTGGCAGCAGTGCGCCGCGCCAGCGGCGCGGACGGAAGGCGCTGATCGGGGTAAGGGCAAGAAGCTGAGCCGTGATCGGCAGGATCGGCCCGTGGGCGGACAGGTTGTAGGCGGTGCTGCCGGCGGGCGTCGAGACGATGATGCCGTCGCAGACAAGTTCCTCCAGTCTGACACGGCCGTCGACGGAGATTTTCAGGCGAGCGGCCTGGGACGTCTGGCGCAATAGCGAGACTTCGTTGATCGCAAGCGCCTTGTGTTTCGAGCCGTCTTCGTTGATGGCGGTCATTTCAAGCGGCCGAATGGTGGTGGCGTCTGCCTTGGAGAGCCGTTCGTTCAGACTGTCTTCCCGGTATTCGTTCATCAGGAAGCCGACGGAGCCCCGGTTCATGCCGTAGATCGGCTTGCCGCTGCCCATGTGGGCGTGCAGCGTCTGCAACATGAGGCCGTCGCCGCCGAGCGCCACGATGGCGTCGGCTTCCTCCACCGGGACATTGCCGTATTTCCTGGCAAGACTGTCCAGAGCCTCGCGGGCTTCCCCGGTATCGCTTGCGACAAACGCAAGTTTGTCGGCCGAAATCCGGAGACTGGGCTCCGAGTGAAGGGAAGGCGAGGAATGGTTCATTTCCAAGGGTACTTTGCGTCTTTCAATTTGTCGCCCGGGTATCAAGCGGCGTGGCGCGGGGTTTGCCGGTCCCGGAGAGCACCATAACCGGGCTGGGCGGTTCACGGCAGTGAAATTTTCAACTTTCTCGCGATGAAACCTGCAACGCGATCCTGCCCGGAATCTGTCAGTTTCAGGCTTGGTTAGCCGTCAATTCCGTTTCGGGACCGTGTACCGGGCGGCAGGCGGTATGGGAGCGTCGACCGAACGGCACGAAGCGTTCTTCAGCAAGTCCTGCCAAGTGTAAAATGGTACGATTGCCGATCGGTCATCGTCAATTTTCGCCGAAGTGATGCCCGCAACACGCAGGCCGTGCGGTGTTTCCACGAGAAGCGGGCCCCCAGAGGCACCGTGATCGGTCGAACAATCCGTAATCCAGACATCTTTGGACTTCGCCAGCAATTTGCAGCCGGATGAAACGGTGGGCAGGTAGCGGCGGCCCTGCCTATAACCTGCGGAGCGGAACCGGGTCTCTTTCGTCAGGAGGCGGGCTTCTTTCAGGGAGAGGGGCGGGACCGGAGGCAATCGACTCGCTTCTTTCAATATGAGAATCGCGACATCTTTGCGGATATCTGCCAGTTTCGGCTTCCGGCTTGGGGCGAAATCCTCCTGCGTCTTCACGCAAGCCGGTTCCAGTCGTGCCGCATACTGGTCGCGGCGCACGCCAGCTAAAAAAAGCAGGTCGTCTTTCGGGTGCGGTTTCTGTGTTCGTTTGTTGAAAAGGCAATGGGCGGCAGTCAGGACGATCTTGGGTGCGATGAGCGTGCCAGTGCACATAGCCGTCATCCGGAAGCCGGCGACGTTGACACGGCCGATGGAAGGCCAGGGTGCGTCCGTGCTGTCGATGACCTGAAGTTCGGGCGCATCGGCACGCAGCGGTGCCGGAAAAGCAATTATCAAGGCGGAAGCCGCAGCCCAAAAGGCAAGGCTCCGAAACTTTTTATTTGCACCTTTGTCCACTTGAGCCGATCCGTGCATGTATCCTCGTCCTGCTTCCTGCCAGCACATATTCAGGGGCGGATCGCTCCAGGGCAAATCAATTGCGGACTGATCTTAAGCGTAATAATCCCAGACTAGACTGCGGGCGAGCGTCTCGTCGTTGTGGCGCATGCGTGTGGACAGGAGCGCGTCCAGATTGGCGATCACGGCATCCGGGTGTTCTGCGGCCCTGTTTTCGGGGAGCGTGGCGGGCATGTCTGCCTTCAGCAGGAGGCTTTGCATGTCCGGGACGTGAACATAGTGCCAGTCCTCTCCCAGGCGGCTGATCAGCGCTGTCGATCCGGTCCCGGCCGTTTCGGGAAAGAGCCCTGGCGAAGTCTTCAGCAGCTGACGGTAGTCGAATTCCCAGAGCGCCGCGTCGCGCCAGGCCAGCGGTGTTTGCCCCGAAAGAAAGGGCAGCAGACTGAAGCCGTCCGGGGCATGAAGGGGGGCGACGTCCAGAAGCTCCAGCAGCGTAGGGAAGATGTCGGCGGCGGAGGTGAAGGCCGATACGCGGTTTGCGCGAGCGCCGCCGGGCAGGCGGATCATCAGAGGGATGTGATAGCTCTGCTTGTAGAAACCGCCCTTGCCGAGCATCCAGTGATCGCCCAACATCTCTGCATGGTCGGAAGTGAAGACGACCACTGTGTTTTCCAGGTTGTCGAGGGCCGTGAAGATCCGGCCCAATTGCGCGTCCACCTCTGTAATCATGCCGTAATAGAGCGCGCGCAGGCGCCTCAGGTCGTGTCGCGTCATATCGCGCACGAGGCCGGTGGCGCCCGGAACGTGACTGGAAAGACGCTGATTGGCTTGCAGTGCGGCAATGAGGGGGTGGAAGGCGGCTTCCTCCCCGGCTGTTTCTGCTCCGGCAAAATCGGGACCCTCGTCCGGGTCGTACATCGTGTTGTAGGGCTCCGGCACGACGATCGGCGGATGCGGGCGCAGAAACGAGACATGCGCCATCCAGGGCGTCTCCCGGTCCTGTTCGCCGAGCCAGCTGAGGAAAGCGTCCGCCAGAAAGGCGGTCTGGGTTTCTTTGTTTGAATAACGCGGAGCCTTGCGGGAGACCCGTTCTCCGGGCTCCGCCTCCACCCGATGGATTGAGTCCATCGTCTCGGGATCGTGCCCGCGGGAGACAAGCCAGGAGAGCCAGGGCTTGTCGTCCTCCGGCAGGGCCTGGCGCACGGCGAAGCCGGGCAGGACGCCTTCATAGGTCTGAAGGGCCGGGTCGTCCGGGTGATGGCGCCGCGGATCTGGTGCCGCATCCGTGTAGCCGAAGAGGGTCGGTGTGTAACCTGCCCGCCGGAGCGCACGGGCGATGTTGTCGAACCTGTCGTCGAGCGCCGCGCCGTTCCGGACGACGCGGTGGTTCATCTGGTAGAGGCCGGTATAGAGCGAAGCGCGCGCAGGGGAGCAGGGTGCGGTGGCGGCAAAGTGCTTCTCGAACACCGTTGCCGTTTCCGCGAAGGCGTCGAGGTTCGGCGTTCTGACGACGGGATGCCCGGCAGTCCCGAGGCAGTCTCCCCGCCATTGGTCCGCAGTGATCAGGAGAATATTGGGGCGTTTCATCGGGCGCATCCAGTTGCTCGAAACGGTTGGGGCATCCGGCGGGGCCGCCGCGAATGACGCGCCGGCGACAGTGGGAGCGTGACCATACTTGGCGTGCAAAGGTCCGGCAATCTCCGGAATGCCGATCGTGGTACGGCAGAAACCTGTCCGGATTGTAGAATAACGGAGACCACGGGCCTCCTGGTTTGATTTATGGAGCCCCGCGTTCTTTTGTGTGTGCTGCAGCAGGAGAGCTCTTTTCTAACACTCTGAATTATTTGAATTTCGTGGAAATCGGCATCAATTTGTGCTGCGACGCAGCATTTTTGTTGCATAAAAAATAGCCCTGCGCATAATGTTGGCATGAGCGGCGGACTAAGCATTCTGGTCATAGACGACAACAAGATCCGGGCATCCATCATCGAGCAGGGATTGCGCGATGCCGGACATGACCGGGTCATTCTGGTCCACAACATGAACGGGCTGGTGCGGCAGATCGCCGACATCAATCCGGACGTCATCGTCATCGATCTGGAAAACCCGAATCGCGATCAGCTCGAACACATGTTTCAGGTCTCGCGCGCCGTCCGCCGCCCCATCGCCATGTTTGTCGACAAATCCGACAGCACGTCGATCGAGGCCGCTGTCGATGCTGGTGTGTCCGCCTACATCGTGGACGGCCTGAAGCGGGAGCGGGTCAAGCCGATACTGGATATGGCCATAAGCCGGTTCCGGGCCTTTTCACGCTTGTCGGAAGAACTGGAAGAGGCGCGCACCGAACTGGCGGACCGCAAGACCATCGACAGGGCCAAGGGCATACTCATGAAATCCAGGGGGGTGACCGAGCAGGAGGCTTATGACCTTCTGCGGCGCACGGCCATGAACCAGAGCCGGAAGATCATCGATGTGGCGCAAAGCCTGGTGATCGCCAGCGGATTGCTGGAGGGCTAAGTCGATGAGGACCTGCAAGCCAATGTTCGATCGGGGAGGGGCGGCCAAAAAGGGGACCGGAGAAAAATGGATACCAGCCTGAAGCCTGTCATTGCCGGATTTATTCCCTTGCTGGATAGCGCTGTTCTGGTTGCGGCGGCGGAATTGGGTTTCGCCGCGCGGGAGGGACTTGCGCTGAAGCTGGTGCGCGAAACTTCCTGGGCCAACATTCGCGACCGCATTGCCGTCGGACATTTCGATGTTGCGCATATGCTGGCGCCGATGCCGATCGCGGCCAGTCTCAACGTGACCAGCATGGCCGTGCCCATGCTGGCGCCAATGTTGCTTGGGCTTGGCGGCAACGCCATTACGGTTTCGTCGGATTTGTGGGCGGACATGTTCTCCGTCGGTGCCGACACAGGCGGCGATCCGGAAACGACCGGCCGGGCGCTCGCCGAAGTGATCCATTTGCGGCGAAGGATGGGGGCACCGCTACTCCGCTTTGGCGTGGTCCATCCGTTTTCCGGTCATGCCTACGAACTGCGGTACTGGCTCGCGGCGGCGCGGATAGATCCGGACAGGGATGTCGAAATCACGGTTCTTGCACCGCAGCTCATGGCGGATGCGCTCAAGGCGGGTCAGCTCGACGGATTTTGTGTCGGCGAGCCCTGGAACAGCGTGGCGGTCGCCGCCGGAACGGGCAGGATCGTCACCTACAAGCAGGCTATCTGGCCGGACAGTCCCGAAAAGGTCCTTGGGGTTACGCGTACTTGGGCGGCGTCCAATCCGGAGATACTGGCCGCCCTCATGCGCGCGCTGTCCGCGGCGGCAGACTGGTGTGCTTCTCCTGATAATGCGCAAGACCTTTCAAGGCTGCTGGCCCGGCCGGATCTTCTGGCGTGCCCCTCGGAGATCTGCGCTGCGGCGCTGTCGGGTGAAATGATGTTTGGTCAGAACACCAGGAAGCGGGTTCCCGATTTCCTGACGTTCTCCGGCGGCCTCAAGGCAGCACCGATGCCGGCGCACGGCAAATGGTTCTATGAGCAGATGGTGCGTTGGGGGCAGGTGGAGCGGTCGGCTGAGGCCGTTGCCGAGATCGGCAGGATCTTTTCACCGGACGCCTACCTGGCGGCTCTGGGGCTGGCAAATGTCCCGCACGCTCAAGGCATGGAAATGTTCGACGGCGCGCGCTTCTGAGTGGCTGTAACAACAGCGGTGTGATTTCTGGTCAAAATTTAATCACGTTGCGTTGCACAAAAAACAATCAGTTGCCCGCGCACTTAGCCGACAAATCATGCAGGTGGCGTGACAAGGTATGAAAGAGAATTTTAGATAAGTTTCTGAAAAATAACAACTAAGTCCGTTTTATTCAAACTGGCACACTTCCTGCTTTTAAGTTTCCGTGGCCGACGTTGGCCCATCAGATACCGCGCTCACCGCTGGGCGCTCAGGCAAAGCCGCCGCACTGACCGCATAGGGCCTCCTCCCAACTGTGCGCGATCAGTCGGCGGTTTTTTCTTTCGACCTGACCCCCGCGGATGGCTGCGGGCAAATGAGGGAACGGGACGTGACAATGGCAAATTATTTTAAAACTACCCGCCGGATTTCGATTGGCGCCCTGATGGCGGCCACGGCTCTGATGCCTGCGACCGGCGCCTTTGCAGACATGCTGGATGTCGAAAAAGACGAACTGACCTTTGGTTTCATCAAGCTGACCGACATGGCGCCACTCGCGGTTGCCTATGAGAAGGGGTATTTCGAGGATGAAGGGCTGTTCGTGACGCTGGAACCGCAGGCGAACTGGAAAGTGCTCCTCGACCGCGTCATCACCGGCGAACTGGACGGTGCGCACATGCTGGCCGGTCAACCGCTGGCAGCGACCATCGGCTTTGGAACCAAGGCGCATATCGTGACGCCGTTCTCCATGGACCTGAACGGCAACGGCATCACCGTTTCCAACGAAATCTTCGAGATGATGAAGCCCCACCTGGAGATGCAGGACGACGGCAAGCCGGTGCATCCGATCAAGGCCTCGGCCCTGAAGCCGGTGGTCGACAAGTTCAAGGCCGACGGCAAGCCGTTCAACATGGGCATGGTGTTCCCGGTCTCCACCCACAATTACGAGCTGCGCTACTGGCTCGCGTCCGGCGACATCAATCCGGGCTTTTACTCTGAAACGGACATCTCCGGCCAGATCCAGGCCGACGCGCTGCTTTCCGTGACGCCACCGCCGCAGATGCCGGCGACCCTCGAGGCAGGAACCATCTATGGCTATTGCGTTGGCGAGCCGTGGAACCAGCAGGCCGTCTTCAAGGGTATCGGCGTTCCGGTCATCACCGACTACGAAATCTGGAAGAACAATCCGGAGAAGGTCTTTGGCCTGACCAAGGAATTCACCGAGGAATACCCGAACACCACGCTGGCCCTTACCAAGGCACTGATCCGGGCGGCCAAGTGGCTGGATGAGAACGACAACGCCAACCGCATGGAAGCGGTCGAAATCCTGTCCCGGTCAGAATACGTCGGTGCCGACGCCGAGGTCATCGCCAATTCCATGACCGGAACCTTCGAATACGAGAAGGGCGACAAGCGCGACGTTCCGGACTTCAACGTCTTCTACCGCTACTTTGCCACCTATCCCTATTATTCGGATGCCGTCTGGTACCTGACCCAGATGCGCCGCTGGGGGCAGATCGCCGAGTACAAGCCGGACAACTGGTACGACGACGTCGCCAGGTCGGTCTATCGCCCGGACATCTATCTCAAAGCCGCTGAAATGCTGGTCGAGGAAGGCCTCGTCGCCAGGGAAGACTTTCCTTGGGACAGCGACGGTTACCGCGCGCCGACACCGGCCGCCGACGTCATCGACGGCATTCCCTATGACGGCAAAACGCCGAATGCCTACATCGACAGCCTGCCGATCGGCCTGAAGGGCAAACAGGTCGTGACAGGCAGCGAAATCGTCGGCGGATAGGCCGCCCCCAAACTGGAGCGGCGGCGATGCAGCCCTGCCGCTCCCCTTTTTCTCCGAAACGAAACAAGCAGAATTCGAACAAGGATCGACATCATGGCCAATGCCGATACCGCTGGCAGTCAGGAACTTGCCCGCGCCGCACGCAGGGAGAAGCTCTTTACGCGCATCAACAAGGCGGCCGGCTGGCTGGATGCCCTCGGCCTCAGCTGGACCGTGCCGCTTCTGAAAATCGCCGCGGGCGACAACCCGAAGGAGCAGATGGGTGAACTGAAGCGCGTGCTCCTGATCCCGCTTCTCGGGATTGCCGCGTTCCTGGTGCTCTGGGGCGTTCTGGCACCGCAGGTCCAGACTTCGCTTGGCGCCGTGCCCGGTCCTGCAGCTGTCTGGTCCCAGGCAGTCAATCTCTGGGACGACCATGTGCGCGAACGCGAAAAGGCCGATGCCTTTTACGAGCGCCAGGAGAAACGCAACGCCAAATTCGAGGCGGCAGGCAAGACCGACAAGATCAAGTGGCGCGACTATACCGGCAAGCCGACTTATATCGACCAGATCGGGACGTCCCTGAAAACCGTCGGCCTCGGTTTCCTGATCGCTACCCTGATCGCGGTGCCGCTTGGAATTGCCTCCGGCCTGTCACGCTCGTTCAACGGCGCGATCAATCCGCTCATCCAGATCTTCAAGCCGGTGTCGCCGCTCGCCTGGCTGCCGATCGTCACCATGATCGTCTCGGCAACCTATGCAAACCCGGTGGACTGGCTGTCCAAGTCGCTGCTGATTTCCGCTGTCACCGTGACGCTCTGTTCCATGTGGCCGACCCTGATCAACACTGCGCTTGGTGTGGCCTCGGTCGACAAGGACCTTATGAACGTCGGCCGTGTGTTGCAACTGCCGACCTGGAAGACCGTCACCAAGCTGGTTCTGCCGTCGTCGCTGCCGTTGATCTTCACCGGACTGCGCCTGTCTCTGGGCGTGGGCTGGATGGTGCTGATCGCCGCCGAAATGCTGGCGCAGAACCCGGGCCTTGGAAAATTTGTCTGGGACGAGTTCCAGAACGGTTCTTCCCAGTCGCTTGCCAAGATCATGGTCGCGGTCGTCACGATCGGTCTCATCGGTTTCATGCTGGACCGGCTGATGTTCGCCCTGCAACGCGCCTTCACATTCAGCGCCAACCGCTAAGGAGACGGATATGTCCTTTCTGGAAATCTCCGGTGTCTCCAAGTCCTACGGCGAAGGCGCCAGCAGGACGGATGTGCTGGACAACATCAACCTGAAGGTGGAAGAGGGCGAGTTCATTGCCATTGTCGGCTTTTCCGGCACCGGCAAGACCACACTCATTTCCCTGCTGGCCGGCCTCATCGAGGCGGACAAGGGTGGGGTCATCTTCAAGGGCAAGGAAATCGACGGGCCGCATCCGGACCGGGGCGTCGTGTTCCAGTCCTACTCCCTGATGCCCTGGCTGACGGTCGGCGGCAACGTCGCGCTTGCCGTCGACAGCGTCTTCAAGAAGAAGTCCTCCGCCGAGCGGAAGGCCATCTGCGACAAATATATCGGGATGGTTGGGCTTGCCCACGCTAAGGACCGCAAGCCTGCGGAGCTTTCCGGCGGCATGCGCCAGCGCGTTGCCGTCGCCCGGGCGCTGGCCATGCAGCCGGAAGTCCTTCTTCTGGACGAGCCGCTCTCGGCTCTCGACGCCCTGACGCGCTCGAAACTCCAGGACGAGTTCGCCGCGATCTGCGAGGAGGAAAAGAAGACCATCATCCTCATCACCAATGATGTCGACGAGGCCATCCTTCTGGCGGACCGGATCATTCCCTTGAGGCCGGGAACACCGGCCACGCTTGGCCCCGAGTTCAAGGTGTCGTTCAAGCGTCCGCGCGACCGGAGCGAGCTCAATCACGACGACGCATTCATCAGTCTCAGGGCGGAAGTCACCGAATACCTGATGGAAGCAGGCGCCGAGCGCGGTGCGGATCTGGAACGCGATATCGTTCTGCCTGACATCGTGCCGATCACCCGGCGCGGCGTGAAGGGCGACAAGCTGCCGGCCGCCTATGAGCGGGCCTCTGAGGCGATCAATCAGGACCGTTACCTGGATTTCTCGCAGCTCAAGAAGGTCTATCCGACTCCGAAAGGCCCGCTGACGGTTGTCGACGGTTTCGACCTGAAAATGAAAAAGGGCGAGTTCATCACGCTGATCGGCCATTCAGGCTGCGGCAAGTCGACGGTCCTTTCCATGGTCGCCGGTCTCAACAAGATCACAGAAGGGGCGATCGTCCTGGACGGGACGCATGTCACACAGGCCGGTCCGGACAGGGCCGTGGTGTTTCAGGCGCCCAGCCTGATGCCCTGGCTGACGGCCTATCAGAACGTGGAACTCGGGGTCGACAAGGTCTACCCGGACGCCTCCAGGTCCGAGAAGCGCGATGTCATCGAGTACTACCTTTCCAAGGTCGGCCTTGCCGATTCCATGCACAAGGCCGCGCTGGACCTTTCCAACGGCATGAAGCAACGCGTCGGCATCGCCCGGGCCTTTGCCTTGTCGCCGAAGCTGCTGCTGCTGGACGAGCCTTTCGGCATGCTGGACAGCCTGACCCGCTGGGAACTGCAGGACGTCCTTATGGATGTCTGGAAGCGCACGCAGGTAACAGCCGTCTGCGTCACCCATGACGTCGACGAGGCCATCCTGCTCGCCGACCGCGTGGTGATGATGTCCAACGGGCCGAACGCCCGGATCGGCAACATCATGGAAGTTGACCTGCCGCGTCCGCGTTCGCGCAAGGAACTGCTGGCGCACCCGGATTACTACGCCTACCGCGAAGAGCTTCTGGATTTCCTCGAGGCCTATGAGGGCGGGGCCGATCCCAGCGAAGACCAACTGAAATCCATCCAGGAAAAACGCGCAGCCCGCATGGCACGGCAAAAAGCCGTCATCGAAGCCGCCGAATGAGAGCTTGGAGGGGGAACATGAGCAAACAGAAACTTGTCGTTATCGGTGCAGGCATGGCTTCGGGCCGCATGCTCGAGCACCTTTTCGAAAATACTCCGGAAGCGTTCGACGTCACGCTGTTCGGGGCCGAGCCGCGGGGAAACTACAACCGCATCATGCTGTCGCCTGTGCTTT
>NZ_JBNKYW010000015.1:0-3137 GCF_050301095.1 Roseibium sp. | reverse complement strand
GGACCGCTATGGCGAGCTTGCAGTTTATCGGGGCTTCGTGCGGCCCGAGGATGAGCCAGGGGAAGACGTCGACGTCAACAGCGGTGAACAGGCCGTGAGCGGGCAGGGCGCTGAGCTTTCAGCTGCGAGCAGCACGGATGGTGTCGGCCACGGCACGGTGATCACCTCTGCTGGTCAAGCGCTTGGCGTCAACGTGCCCGACGACGAGGACGATGGTGCGTTGAAGCCCTTGCCCGAGCGGTTGGTCATGGAGCTGACGGCGCACCGGACATTGGCACTGCGCGAAGCTGTCGGGCGTTCTCCCGACGTCGCGTTGACGCTGCTGCTCCTGAAGCTCGTCAATGACACCTTCCAGACGTCCAGTTCGGCCAGCAGCTGCCTCGAGGCTTCCGTGCGTCACGTCTACATGTCCGCGCAGGCGAGCGATCTGAAGGACAGCGTGGTGGCCAAGCTGGTGGACGACCGCCACGCGGGGTGGGAGGCCGACTTGCCGCTCGGCAACGATGCCGCGCTCTGGGACTACCTGACCTCCCTTGATCAAGGGAGCCGGCTGTCGCTACTCGCGCATTGCCTCAGCTTCGGGATCAACGCGCTCCATGAGAAGGTGAACCCTTATGGTGCCGGTATCTCCGCCAGCGGTTTGACCAGGCGGATGACCCAGTCGGACTTGGTCGCACAGGCGGTCGAACTCGACATGGTCGAGGCGGGTTGGCAGCCGACGGCCGATACCTACCTGAACCGCGTGCCCAAGGCACGGATCCTCGAGGCCGTGCGCGAGGCGAAAGGTGAAGGGACGGCGCAACTCCTCGATCACCTGAAGAAGGGCGAGATGGCGACCGAAGCCGAGCGCCTCTTGAAGGGTAGTGGCTGGTTGCCGGAGGTTCTTCGTCGTCATGATCCGGCGGCACTCGACGGTGCGGAAGGGCGGGGGGCGCCTGAGCCCGTTTCCGACGCCGGCCAGACCGAGGATGTCGACCTGCCTGCCTTCCTCACCGCTGACCTGCCGGGTGATGATGCATCGATGATGGCTGCGGAGTGATCCGCGCCATCCGAGGGCGGGGAAACCCGCCCTCAATCACATAAAATACAATAATATCAATACGATGAATGCAATTTTGTGCATTCGGGAAGAGGAATCATGTCTGCAATCACCATTCTCGACACCGCGCCCCTGGGGGCGCTCATTCGCTACACCGACAACAGTCCGAAACCACCTGCGCGGTTCACGAAGAAGCTCGCGGCCTGGGAACGCTCGAACGGCATCGGCCGTCTCGTCAAGAAGGAGCCGCCGCGACCCTATCCGACCTGGATCGCACCGGCTTCGTTCACGCTGCACGAGGGGAACTTCTCCTCGGACGGGGTCATTCTCGTCACCATCATGCGGACCCATTCGGCGGATAGCGCCTTGACCTTCGAGGTCGCTGAGGAACCACAGCCTGGGCAGGTGCGTGTTCTGCTGGATTTCGGCGGTTGCACGGAGTTGCTCCACCTGGCCGAGTCTGTCACGGCTGCCGAACTCTGGATCGCCAAAGAAGGCTATCGCAACGCGCGGCTGGAGATCGTCGGCAGCGAGGACGGCGATAGGGCAGGGGGCGCGGAGCTTGCCGCCTGAGCCCATGTAGAACCCAAGGGGCCCGCCAAAGCGCGGGCCTCTCACCCATCACGACCCTGTCCCGCGAAATCGCGGGGCACCATAGAATCCAATCCAACACGGAAAGACGTATTCCTTGAAAAGCCTGCCCAGGAGGCTGGCACCGATGGCATCAGCGGGACACCCGGCTCCAGTCAGCGGTCGCACCATCCCCCGCTCGCCATTCCCTTCCTTGCCCCGAATCCCGTCTTCGAGATCAACCCGCGAGGGGTCGGACTACGGGCGAGCCCGTGCCGCCGGGTGGATTCGGACGAGCCGAACGCACCCGGTGATGTCAGCCAGTCTTCGGGCCTGCGGGGTCCTGTCGCGCGGGGGATGGTCCTCCGCCTTAAAAGCACAGGAGCCAAACAGATGTCCCGCAAAGATGCTCACGCCTTCGCCGCCTCTCTCGCCGCCACGCTCATGGTCTCGATCGTCGTCTTCCAGGCAGGCGATGGAACCTATGGCGCCGTCCCCGCCGATGAAATCGACGGAGACGAGGTTCAGGTGGTGGGTGAGATCGACCCGTGGGCGTGAAGCCCACGGGGTCGAAGACGGCTCGGGTTCGGAGCAAGGCTCCGATCCGGGCCTTTCGCCTGTCCACCGTTCCGGCCGACCGGCAAAATGAGCCGACGATGGTCGACATGCCTTTGCATTAAGAAAACAAGCTCGAGCGTCAGCCAATCTGACTTTGCCCAGACATCAGCGGTCAATTGCAGTGCAATGAATGCAGCTTGAACATCGTCAGGGTTCGTCGGAAACTGCGTCGTATTTGGTTCAGGTTACGTCGCATGCTCTACAAATCATTGATTTCCTTATACGGTTCATCGCTTGCGGGTAAATCGGCTCCTGCTGACGACTTAGTTTGGCACTTTACGCCGTCCGAGGATCTGAGGCTTTTTCGCGAGTATGCGCTCGATGCCCTGCAGCAGGCGAAAGTGTACCTGCTCGACCATATGGCTGCAGCCTATGCCGATACGCTTCATGACGCAGTCGCCAAACAGGCTTCGGAAACCGGTCTTCCCGCAATGGCCATTCTGGGTGAGGTAAAGCTCCCCGCCGACGTTGTTTGGGTCGAATTTGATGATCGAGAGCTGGGTGTCGCGCGCTTTGAACGGGCTTCACCTGTAACGAGACATGACGACAAACCCATAGGCACTGGTCTACGCGGCTATCTCATCGATGATCGAAACAAGGGTCACTTGCGCATCACGATGTTCCATCGCCGCGAGAATTCGCGGGTCGTCGACCCAATCTGCGCTTTGCTTGTGAAGCGAACTCCGACAGGCGAATTGAACTACGACAACGTCGAAGTCGAATTGAGCCGTTCCATGGTCGATTTTCGTGTGCGGAGCGGTGATACGAAGGAAATGATCAACGGTCGGCGCACGGTGCACCAAGTTGAAACAGGTTACGATCTTTTCATCCCCTACGCGCTCTTTGCGATGCTGGTTTCCCCGGACTTGGGTGGCATCATTCCCACGGAAAACGAGACGTTCACAGCCAA
>NZ_JBNKYW010000014.1:0-17888 GCF_050301095.1 Roseibium sp. | reverse complement strand
ATAAGGTCAGCGAGAACCGTCTTCGCGATCTGCGGTCCATCAAACCGCTGAACTTGCATTTACGGCGATCCGGTAGAGCGAAGTGGTTGCCAGCTATTGGCCCGGTGAGAGATGAAAGTGCATTGACATGCCTCCAGTTTGTGACCTGAGACCCGGGATGCGCTCTAGCGGGTACGGGCAATTCCGTTCAGCTGACACGTTTTCAGCCCCTTCAACCGGGTTGGAAACCTTGTTCCCAAACGGGTTACAGGCGTTCGAGATGAACATGTTGCTGCCAGCGAGCACCAAAACGTATTGCGTTAGGTGTTCAAGACGCCTGAACCCGCTCTAACCAGGCAGTTGCGTATGCCTTCAATTTCGGGTCCGGATGAATACACCTCTCCGGAGCATGCCAAGCGGGTTCGTTATGATGGTGAACGCGCGACACGAGCAGTGCCGCGCCGACGCTGGTGCCGGTGAGCGATCCATCCGCGGTGGTGACCGGACGGCCCGTTGCCGCTGCCAGCATCTCCAGAAAGAGCCGGTTTCGGGCGAATGGCCCTTCGACGACAATCGGCCCCGCCGCACCGGTCATGATGAGGCACTCCGACGTCACCAGGGCCAGGTAAAAGGAAAGCGCGGCATAGCGCTCGCCGTCGCTCAAGCCGCTTTCCGCAACGCTCCAGGAATGCTTCCGTCCCTGGAAGGGACCGGAGCGCGGATCGACGGCGGGAAAGAGCATGATCCGCTTTTCCAGCACACTGGCGATTTCCGTCTCGGAGCAGGTGGTGTTCCGGCCCTTCGAGATGATGTCGAACTCCCGCCCGCCCATGAACTTGGCGGAGGACACCGGATTGCCGAAGGCATCGACATTGATCAGAGTGTCGCGGGCCGGATCGAGTGCGACGTTCTTTCCCCCGATCGTCATGATGATGACCCAGGTGCCGGTCGAAACGACGGAAAAGGGTGCGGGGCGGCTCAGCAGATGCGGGTAGAGCGACGCGTTGGAATCGTGGATACCGCAGGCGACCGGCAGGCCCTCCGGCAGTCCGGTACGTTCCGCGACCTCCGGCAGGACCGTCCCGAGACTGTCGCCGGCCCGTTTCAGCGGCGCCATCCTGTCCTTGAGACCCAGCCGTTCCACGAGCGAGGAGAACCCACCCTGCCATGGCGCCCAGAGATCGGTGTGACAGCCGAAAGAGGTGACCTCGCTGGCGAGGACGCCGGTCAGCCGGTAGCCCCAGTACTGCGGATAGGTGAGCACCGTTGAAATGCGGTCCGGAAGGTCCGGGCAGGTTTTCAACAGCCAGAAGAGCTGCGCCCCGACATTGAGCCCCATGGCCAGGCGCGGGGAGCCGGTTTCGGAAAAATCAGGCCGGATGACGTCATACTCCGCTGCCAGGCTGTCCGGCCCGTCGAACTCGTAATCGAGCATGGGAGTTGCCAGATTGCCGGCATCGTCCAGCAGAACGGTGCTGGCGCCATGGGTGGTCACCGACAGGGCGTCGATGCGGTGCTGGCGGTGCAATTGCCCGAGCGCATCGCAAATGAAGCGCCAATGGCCCTCGATGTCGTAGTGAGGGTAAGGCGGTCCGGGAAGGACCCTGTTGGGCCGCTTCAGGACCCCTATCTCAGACCGGCTTTCAAGATCGACGACCGCAACCTTGACGTTGGTCTTGCCGATGTCGATCACGCCGACATGTCTGGGAGCCGTCATTTCCATCAAACCATATGGAAGACGGTTTCAAGCGGTACGGCGACCGGTTCGTTGTCCGGTTTCGTCTCCATGATGTCAGCCATATGCGCCCACCATTTCTTCATCACCGGATGGTTCGGCAGATCGTCCATTCCATGTTCTTCCGAGCGCCAGAGGACGCCGAAGAGGATGTTCGTTTCCCGGTCCAGATGGATGGAATAGTCGCGGATGCCGGCTTCTTTCAGGAGGGTGACCAGCTCCGGCCAGATCTCGTCATGGCGCTTTGTGTATTCAGCCTCCATGCCCGGATTGAGCCTCATCTTGAAGGCGACTTTTTCCATGGCCTCAAACCTTCCTTCTGGCAAGCAGCTGCCGTGCGACACGCGGCAGGGCGATGACGGCAATCAGCAGCAGGCCGATGAAGATCGACATGACGATGCCGGGTACGTTCAAAAGGCCGAAGCCGAAGGTCACCATGCCCATGACGAAGGCGGCAATCACGACGCCCGGAATGGATCCGGAGCCGCCCAGGATGTTGACCCCGCCAAGGACCACCATGGTGACCACTTCCAGTTCCCAGCCGAAGGCGATCGACGGCCGGGTCGCACCGAGGCGTGAGGTCAGGCAGATGGCGGCGACAGCGGACATCAGCCCCGTCAGCAGAAACAGCGCGAATTTCACCCGGGGCACGCGGATGCCCGAGAACAGCGCGCCGACCGGATTGTTGCCGATGACATAAACCGCGCGGCCGAAGTTGGTCCGGTGCAGGACGATGGCGAATAAGACGGCGAGCGCTGCAAACAGCACCAGCTCGAAGGAAATCACCCAGCCGACGTACCCCTGGCCGAAGAAGGCGAAATCGGACGGGTAACCGGTGTAGGCCTTGTCACCAAGGACGATGTAGGAGATGCCGCGGAAGAGGCTCATGGTGCCGATGGTGACGACGATGGAAGGCAGGCCGAACCCGGTGACCAGGAAGCCGTTGAAGGCACCGCAGGCAAGGCCGACGCTTAAGCCCACCAGGATCAGCATCGGCGTATCCGCTCCCAACTGGACGGCAAAGCCCATTGCGGTCGAAGCGAGGGCAATGATCGAGGCGACGGAGAGATCGATCTCGCCGGAAATGATCAAGAGCGCCATGGCAAAGGCGATCATTGCCTTTTCAGTGAAGTTGAAAGTCGCGTCGGACAGGTTCCACGGATCGAGGAAATAGGGCGAGGCAAAACTGTTCAGCGTGAACACAGCGACGGCCACACACAAAAGAAGCAGTTCCCAGCTCACCAGAAAGCGCTGCAGCGGTGACTTCAGCCGGTCCGGAAGCTGGCGTCCGGTTGCCTGGGGTTCGGTCGAGGCAAGGCTCATGCTGCATGCTCCGCTTTTTTCAGGATCACCCGGCCCTTGGTCCGGCTTGAGGTCGCATTGAAGGCAACGGCGATGATGATGGCGCTGCCGGAGATCGCGAGCTGCCAGAAGGGCGAGATGTTGACGACCGGCAGGGCGTTCTTGACGATGCCGAGGAAAAGCGCACCGAGGAGGGCGCCGCCGACGGAGCCGATACCGCCGGCAATGGAGATGCCGCCGATGACACAGGCGGCCACCACTTCCAGTTCGAAGCCGCCGGCAATGTCGACATAGGCAACCGCGTAGCGGGCAACCCAGAGATAGCCGGTGAGACCCGCGAGCGTTCCGGAAATCACATAGGCGGCGCACTGGGTGAAGCCGACATTGATGCCCGTATAGACGGCCGCATGCGGGTTGCCGCCGACAGCGAAGAAGGCGCGGCCAAGTGGCGTCCGCCCGATCAGAAGCACGAAGCCCACGACAATCAGAATGGCGATCCAGGACAATACGGGCAGACCGAGGACGACTTCGCGCGGAAAGGCCTTGAAGGCATCGCTCATCTCGTGGGCGTTGATCCACTCGCCGCCGGAGATCACGAAGATGATGCCGCGATAGATGGTCATGGTGCCGAGCGTTACCACGATCGGCGGAATGTCCAGCTTCCAGACCAGCAGGCCGTTGACCAGCCCCATCAGTGCGCCGAGGCTGACTGCGATCGCCAGGATCACCGGCACCGGCACACCGGGCATGGCCATGTTGAGCATGGCCACCACCATACCGGTGAGGGCCAGGTTGGCCGCCACCGACAGGTCGATGCAGCGGGTCAGGATCACCACCATCTGGCCGAGTGCCAGAATGATCAGGGGCGCGGTGTCGTTGAAGACATTTGCAAGGTTCGACGGCGTCACGAAGGCCGGGAAGCGGGAGGCGATGGCCGCGACCAGTGCCAGGATCGCACCGAGAAGAATAATCTCCCGGGATTTCATCAGGGATCGGATCATGAGCGCACCTCTGTGATGCCGGCCGCTGCCCGCACAAGATTTTCCGGCGTCAGGTCGTCGCCCTCGTATTCGGCGGCGATCCGGCCCTCGCGCATCACGATCACCCGGTCGGACATGCCGAGGATTTCCGGAATTTCGGAAGACACCATGATGACCGCGAGACCTCCTGCGGCAAGTTCGGCCATGAATTCGTGAACCGCTGCCTTGGAGCCGATGTCGATGCCCTTGGTGGGTTCGTCCAGAATGATGACCCGGGGTTTCGTTGCGAGCCACTTGGCGATGACAACCTTCTGCTGGTTTCCGCCTGAGAGTTCGCCGATATCCTGATCAAGCGCGGCCGCCCGGAGGTCGAGCCGCTGGGTGTATTCGCGGGCGAGCTTGAATTCCTCGGCCAGCCGCAGGAACCCTTTCCTGGACGTTTCCTTCAGCGAGGGCAGCGACACGTTCTGGAAGATCGGCAGGCCCTTGATGGCCCCCTGCTTGCCGCGGTCCTCGGGCACATAGACGATGCCATGGCGGATCGCCTCGTTGGGATCGCGGATGACCGCGACCCGGTCGTCGATCCGGATCGCGCCCTTCGACGGCTTGGTGACGCCGAAGAGCGCCTGCATGAATTCGCTGCGGCCTGCGCCGACGAGGCCGTAGAAGCCGAGGATCTCACCCGCTTTCAGGGTAAAGCCGATATCCTCGAATTCCGTCGGGTGGCTATAGCCGACGACCTTGAGAACCTCTTCGCCGAGTTGAGGCGTGCGTTTCGGAAAGACGTGGTCGACAGAGCGGCCGACCATCAGCTTGACCAGCTCCTTCTCGCCGGTCTCCGCGATCCTGCCGGCCCCGACCATTTCGCCATCCCGGAACACCGTGTAGCGGTCGGCGATACGGAAGATCTCGTCGAACTTGTGGCTGATGAAGAGGATCGCCTTGCCTTCAGCCTTCAGCCGTTCGACCAGCTCGTAGGTTTCCTCGATTTCCTTGTGGGAGAGCGAGGCGGTCGGCTCGTCCATGATGACGATCTTCGCGTCGATGGAAAGCGCCCGAGCGATTGCGACCAGATGCTTGTTGGCGATGCCGAGGTCCTTCAGCGTCACGCCCGGGTCGATCCGCGCACCGATCCGCTCCAGCAGCTCTTTCGCCTTGCGGGTCATTTCGTTGCGGTCGATCAGGCCGAAGCGCGTCTTGGGCGCATGGCCGATGAAGATGTTCTCGGCAACGGACAGATCGTCGAAGAGAACTGTTTCCTGGTGGATCGCGGTGACGCCTGCCTCGCCCGCATCCTGGGCCGTCGGAAAGGTTACGGGCTTGCCGCCGATCCTGATTTCGCCCTCGTCCGGCTGGTAGATGCCGGTAAGGATCTTCACGATGGTCGACTTGCCGGCGCCGTTTTCGCCGACAAGCGCCGTGACTTGTCCGGGATAAAGATCAAGAGCAACTCCCGAGAGCGCCTTGACGCCGGGAAAGGACTTGGAGATGCCTGTCAGGGACAAGGCGGGGCTGACATCTTCGTCAGAATGCGGATGCACGTCCTCACTGCCCTGCGTGTTCGCAAGCATGACCATTTCCCGAGCCTGTTCTTGTTCTTGGGTTCAGCGACCCGGTGCAAGATGCACCGGGTCTTTGACGGACACTTTGCTCAAGCGCTTAGCTTAGAAGATGTCCTTGAAGTCGTCGATGTTGGAGCTGTCGTAGACGAACGGATCCGCCATCGCGCCCTCGTTGTTGTCATTGAGGGTCAGCGTGCCCATGCGGCCCATCGGGATTTCCGCACCCGGCTTGGCTTCGGCCTTGCCGGTGGCAAGGTTGTAGGCAAGAACCGTGGCGGAGTAGCCGAGATCGATCGGATTCCAGATCGCGAAGGACTTGGAGGCACCGGACTTGATGTGGCCTGCCATTTCGGAAGGCAATCCGAGGCCGGTCACGTTGATCTGTCCCGCCTTTTCGGCGTCGGATACGGCCTGGGCTGCGGCAACGATGCCGACGGAGGTCGGTGCGATGATCGCTTTCAGGTTCGGATAGGTCTGCATGAGGCCCTGGGCTTCGCGGTAGGACTTGTCGGCAAGGTCATCGCCGTAAACCGTCGCCACGACATTGATGCCCGGGTAATTGCCCTTCACCTTGTTCATTTCCTCGATCCAGATGTTCTGGTTCGTGGCGGTTGCGGAAGCAGACAGCACCGCAACGTCGCCGCCGTCAGGCAGGTGGTCGGCGGCAAGCTTGATGATCATGTTGCCGATCAGCGGGTTGGAAGACGGGTTGAGGTGAAGTTGGCGGCCTTCGGGAGCCACGCCGGAGTCCCAGGAAACGACCGTGATGCCGCGCTGCATCGCTTTTTTAAGGGCCGGGACCAGGGCGTCCTGGTCGTTCGCGGAAATCGCGATGGCGTCGACCTTCTGCGCGATCAGGGCATTGATGACCTCGATCTGGCCTTCGGCGGTGGTGTCGGTCGGACCGGTATAGATGATCTCGACATCGCCAAGTTCCTTGGCTGCTTCCTGTGCACCCTTGTTGGCGGCTTCAAAGAAGCCGATGCCGAGCGCCTTGACGACCAGCGCGATGCGCTTGGTTTCAGCCTGTGCCGGGCCAGCGATGCAGATGGCGGCAACGGCCGTCGCTGCCAACAGTGATTTGAACAATTTCATGGTCTTCCTCCCTAAATGACTGCCGGCCTTTCCCTTGTCCGGCAGAATACCGGCTACCCGCTCGAGGTCGCCTTGCTCTGTGCGGCGCTTGCTTGCGCCACGATCAGTTGGATGTCTGCCTGCTCCAGCATCTTGGCGGCGCTGTCGGGGATACCGTCATCGGTGATGACCGTGGAGATCCGCTCCAGCGGGCACAGGATCAGGCTGGATCTGGCGCTGAATTTCGAACTGTCCGCCAGCACCACCAACTCATCCGCCTGACCGATCAGCTTCTGTTCGGCCTGTATGAGCAGCGGGTCGGCTTCCATGAGGCCAAGGGCCCCGAGGCCCTGTGCGCCCATGAACATGCGCTTGGCGTAGAAATTCCGCGTCACATCGTTGTCGAAGGGGCTCAGGATGATGTTCTGTTCGCGGTAGATCACCCCACCCGAAAGCATGATCGTGTTCTTGGAGTTCTTCAGGAGATGCTCCGCGATGGGGAAGGAGTTGGTGAAGACCTGGCAGCGCTTGGTCGCCAGCGGATGGACCATCTGGAAGGTGGTGGTGCCACCGTTGATGATGATCGCATCCCCGTCCTCGCACAGCTCCACGGCCTTCTGGGCGATCGCGCGCTTTTGCGCGATATTGATCGTTTCATTGACGCTGAAGGGACGGCCGGCAAGGCCAACGAATTGCGGCGGATGAATGGACTCCGCCCCGCCCCTGACCCGGCGCAGCTTCTTTGCCACGTGAAGTTGGGCGATGTCCCGGCGGATGGTTGCCTCGGAGGAATCCGTCAACGCCACCAGTTCCTGCACCGTCACGACCGGCCGGTCCTGGACTGCGGACAATATGATCCTGTGGCGTTCTTTCTCGTGCATCTATTCCTCCCGTTGATCAAACGTTTCCATCATTACCGGTCATTGTCAATCATAAAAAGTCAAAAATAGTCATATTGCATTGCAAAATGATCGATAATGATCGTTTTTGATTGACAATTGAATCCGATCAAGCGAGGTTCTAGGCAATCAGATGAATGCTGTCAGGCATATTTTGGGAGGACATGATGTTGAATTCCGCTGCCGGGTCCCGGCTTGCGAACCTGTGGGACGATCACAAGGCTTCAGGCATGAGCGAAGCCGAGCTTCTGCTCTACCGGTCCAACCTCCTCGGCTCCGACAAGCGCATCACCAACTACGGCGGCGGCAACACGTCCGCCAAGGCGATGGAAAAGGATCCTCTCACCGGAGACATGACCGAAGTGCTCTGGGTCAAGGGCTCGGGCGGCGACGTCGGAACCATCCGGATGGACGGCTTCGCGACGCTATATATGGATAAGCTCCGCGCCCTGAAGAACATCTATCGCGGTGTCGACTTCGAAGACGAGATGGTGGGTTACCTCCCCCATTGCACCTTCAACCTCAACCCGCGCGCCGCCTCCATCGATACGCCCCTTCACGCCTATGTCCCCAAGGCCCATGTCGACCACATGCACCCGGATGCCATCATCGCGATTGCGGCCGCCGCCGACAGCAAGGCAATCACGCAGGAAATCTTCGGTGACGATATCGGCTGGCTGCCCTGGAAGCGGCCGGGCTACGAACTGGGTCTGTGGCTTGAAAAATTCTGCCTGGAAAATCCGGAAGCACGCGGTGTCGTCCTGGAAAGTCATGGTCTCTTCACCTGGGCCGATGATGCAAAGACCTGCTACGAGACCACGCTGGAAATCATCAACAAGGCGATTGCCTGGTTTGAGGCAAGAACCGCCGGTAAAGACGCTTTCGGAGGATCGAAGCACAAGGCCCTGCCGCCTGCGGACCGCCGCGCCATAGCAGCCCGCCTGATGCCGGCAATCCGCGGCATGGTGTCGGCCAAGCAGCACATGACCGGCCATTTCGACGACAGCGATGCGGTTCTGGAGTTCGTCTGTTCCAACCAGATGGAAGATCTCGCGGCCCTCGGCACCAGTTGCCCGGACCATTTCCTCAGAACCAAGATCCGCCCGCTCGTGGTCGATTTCAATCCGTCGGCTCCGGATATCGAGGCAACGCTCGCCGGTCTTGGACAGGCCGCCGAAGCCTATCGCGACGACTACGCCGCCTATTATGCGCGCTGCAAACATGACGACAGCCCGGCCCTGCGCGACCCGAATGCCGTTGTCTATCTGATCCCCGGCGTCGGCATGATCACCTTTGCCAAGGACAAGGCCACTGCACGCATTTCGGCCGAGTTCTACACCAACGCCATCAATGTGATGCGCGGCGCCTCGGGCGTTTCCACCTATCGCGGCCTGCCCGAGCAGGAAGCCTTCGACATCGAATACTGGCTGCTGGAGGAAGCAAAGCTCCAGCGCATGCCCAAGCCCAAGAGCCTTGCCGGCAAGATCGCGCTGGTCACGGGCGGGGCCGGCGGCATCGGCTCGGCCACCGCCGAACGCTTCCTGCGGGAAGGCGCCTGTGTGGTGCTGGCCGATATCGATGCAGACGCGCTCGGTGCGGCGGCGGACAACCTTGCGTCCCGCTATTCGAAGGATGTCGTGCGTGCGGTCACCATGGATGTGACCAGCGAGGGCGCCGTCGCCGACAGTTTCGCCCGGGCGGCGCTGGAATTCGGCGGGGTCGACATTCTCGTTTCCAATGCCGGCATTGCCTCCTCCGCCCCGATCGAGGACACCACGCTGGATCTGTGGAACAAGAACATGTCGATCCTGTCAACCGGCTATTTCCTGGTGTCCCGCGCGGCCTTCCATGTCATGAAGACACAAGGGCTCGGCGGATCGATCGTCTTCATCGGCTCCAAGAACGGCCTTGCCGCCTCTCCCGGTGCCAGCGCCTATTGCACCGCCAAGGCCTCCGAACTTCATCTTGCCCGTTGCCTGGCGCTCGAAGGCGCGCCCGACGCTATCCGCGTCAACGTGGTCAATCCGGATGCGGTGCTGCGCGGTTCGAAGATCTGGTCCGGCGACTGGCTGAAGGAACGGGCGGAAGCCTACGGCAAGGACACGTCCGAACTGGAAGAGCATTACCGTCAACGTTCCCTGCTGAAACGCTCGGTCCTGCCGGAAGACATCGCGGAAGCGGCCTATTTCTTTGCCTCCGAGCTTTCGGCAAAATCGACCGGCAATATTCTCAATGTCGACGCGGGCAACGTGCAGGCCTTCACGCGGTAAGGAACCGACGCAACGAAGCGCACCTTCCCCCTCATCTTGAGGAGGACCGAGAGGTCCGTCTCGAAGGATGGGCCACTTGCCCAGAGCCTGCCGCCCATCCTTCGAGACGCGAGCAGGTTCGCTCCTCAGGATGAGGTAGTGGAGAGGGGACGCTGCGATTAAGAACCCTCAAGGTCAAAAGAAATCCGGGAAAGGATCCTCTCATGATGATCGACAGCTCTTTGGTGATCAGGGAAAACGAAGCGCATATCGGGAACCTGAAGCGCGATTACGAGACGCTCGGCGAACGGCTCGCGCGAGGCGGCATTGCCATCGACCGGATCAAGGAGAAGGTTGCCGCCTATGGTGTTGCCATCCCCTCCTGGGGTGTCGGCACGGGCGGCACGCGTTTTGCCCGCTTTCCGGGCAAGGGCGAACCGCGCCACATCTTCGACAAGCTGGAGGATTGCGCCGTCATCCAGCAGCTGACCCGCGCGACGCCGAACGTTTCCCTGCACATTCCCTGGGACAAGGCCGATCCGGCAGACCTCAAGGCCAAGGCCGGCGCGCTTGGGCTCGGCTTTGATGCCATGAACTCCAACACCTTCCAGGATCAGCCGGGACAGGCCCATTCCTACAAGTTCGGCTCGCTTACCCACACGGATCCGGCGACACGCCGGCAGGCCATCGAACACAATCTGGAATGCATCGAGATCGGCAAGGCAATCGGCTCGAAAGCACTGACCATCTGGGTCGGCGACGGCTCCAACTTTCCGGGCCAGAGCAATTTCACCCGGCAGTTCGAGCGCTATCTGGACTCGGCGAAGGCGATCTATGCCGAATTGCCCGCCGACTGGCGGCTCTTCACCGAGCACAAGATGTACGAGCCGGCCTTCTATTCGACCGTCGTGCAGGACTGGGGCAGCAACTACATGATTGCGCAGGAACTGGGCGAACAGGCCTATTGCCTCGTCGACCTCGGCCATCATGCGCCCAACGTCAATATCGAGATGATCGTTGCCCGGCTGATCCAGTTCGGCAAGCTCGGCGGGTTCCACTTCAACGACAGCAAGTATGGCGATGACGATCTCGACACCGGCTCCATCGATCCCTATCGCCTGTTCCTTGTCTTCAACGAACTGGTGGACGCGGAAGTCCGGCGGGCGCCGGGCTTCGAACCGGCCCATATGCTCGACCAGTCGCACAACGTTACCGATCCGATCGAGAGCCTTATGGTCAGCGCCATGGAGGTGCAGCGCGCCTACGCACAGGCCCTGCTTGTCGACCGGGATGCGCTTGAAATCCACCAGCACGACAACGACGCGCTGATGGCGACCACGATGCTAAAAACCGCCTTCCGGACGGATGTGGAACCCATTCTGGCGATGGCGCGCCTTGAAAGCGGCGGCGCCGTCGATCCTGTCGCTTGCTACCGCGCGGCAGGCTACCGGCAGAAAGTTGCCGAGATCCGGCCGGAGGTTTCGGGCGCCGGTGGCGGGATCGTTTGACGGGACGCCACTTTCTTTATGAGTGAGATCTTTCGCAAAATTCTCAGTCGGGGAAACGGTTTAAAAAATCTCTTCCCGACTTGGACAAGAGTTCTCTCCAGTAGCAATGGACATTCGTTTCGGAGCGAAACACCTACGCTCGTTTGGGGCTCGCCCAACAAATCCAATTCAAATTCTGCTGTATTTGAATTGCCCTGGTGTTGTTCTGGAGTTGTCCGCGAAGTCGCGTTGAGGCCGAATTTCGGAAACAACTGATGCAGGCATTTGCAGGGGCAGAGCAATCGTTGTCGCTGCCAAATCATACCAACGGTGCATCCGCTTTGAGGAACTCCGGCGCCCCCAACCGATCGTAGCGTGCGCAGATATGCAGTAAAAACAAGCCTCTTGGCGCGTGGGCCCGGCGGCGGCAGCAGACCTCCGCTACCAAGTATTCCAATGACCAGCCTGAATCATAGGTAACGATGTGCACTGGAGACACGGGTTGAAACCTCGTGCCGAACGGGTTGTCGATTGTTGATAGCGTTCTCTGATCCAGGACGGCAGTTCCCACGTCAAAGCTCGTGAAGCTGACCGGACAAATTCCGTCCTCAACTTCCCTGATTCCAAGCTTCTGAACGGCCAGCCCCCACCGACACTGCCGCCTTCACATCACTCACAAGGCGGCCGGCCGTTCAGAAAGCCATTGAATGGCTTTTGACGCTACTCGAAGACGGCGCTGCTCTTTTCCTGCTTCTTCAGATGTACTTTCTCGGCACGCCGAGCACCGCCCACAAACGCGAAACGTTTGGCAACCAGAGAAACACCAAACAAGAAGATCATCAGAGGCACGAGGATCATCATCAGCGGCCCGAGTCCGTTTGCAAATTCACCTTGTGAAAGAAGATACCAGAAGAACAGCCCTCCAAGGGCCACGGAAATGGCGATTTCAACCAGTGTCATCTGAAAAGATGCGTGCCAGGCGAAACCGCTTTCAGGTACCGTTTGATAGGTCTTGTAGAACCTTTGTCCCGCGTCCGAAGCAGCCCCCAAAACTGCAACAATCTGGTTCACCGAACCGTTCACGCTAATTCCGGTGAAAGCCTCCAAAACAACACTGAGGATCGCCATAAGGATCAACAACCCCGTGAAAACAAACGCAAATCGAACCAATCCAACACTATACTGCACAACATACCCCCGAAATCGGTACTACAATTCGATCTCGCCAAAACGCGGTCACACTAAAATACGCACATTGACAATCAGGTATCCCCAAACGGGATTTCCTGACGTCGAACGACGGTTCATATCCTCAAAATCTTAAGTTGCAATTTCCGCCATTGCATTAATTCGCAATAAGTTGGCGAGTTGATGCCGGTGAACGTCTGCCATGCTTCAAGACGCTTCTACATTGGCCCAGCTGGTGGCCTCATGAAATCGAAGGTTTCAACCGACGCGTTTCAAAGGGATCATGCCCCACCTGTCAGGGGCTCAAGTCCCTTCTCCGCTACCAGCTCCAACTCGAGGCAACCCGGCCCAATTCAGCCCAATCGAGAGCACTCCAATCAACTCTTTGATATCAGGCTCCATATTGTGATAAGCACCAGCAAAACCACATCGGGAAATTACCATTGAGCGAACTGACCGTAGCGGATGCAACGAACCGCATTTATCAATCCCTCCAGGCGGACAATGAGGACATTGACCTGCACATCGCGGCGCTCAAGGCAGCGTTGAAGCGTGAGGGTATGAAAGAGGCCGTTCTGGACCCGGTCAGGCTCGTCCAGAACAACCGTTCCGGCCGGAAGCTTCTGCAGGCCTACTTTCGCCAGCGCGGCGTGAAGGTCACATTCGCGTCTTCGTAACGCGAAGCTGCCATCGATCCACCGACGACCGGTCACCGCCCCGAAGCCAGCCCACCTCTCGAAACCAATTGATCAGTCCAGTGCAAAAGCCTCGCTGCAAGCAGCAGGCGTTAGTCCGATCATCTATTCGCTGTTCGACAGGCCAATCGAGACTTGTCTTACCGGTGAAATCGTAATCCGCGTATCGGAGTTTAGGGTCGCTTCTCCGCTACCAAATGTTCCAATGTCCAGACCGTAGAAATAGATGACGGTTTGTATCTGGGACATGGGTTACAACCTCGTGCCGAACGGGTTGTCGATTGTCTGTAATGTTCTCTGCTCCTGGTCGATATTTCCCAGGTCATAGCTCATGAAGGCGGTGAGCCATATTCCATCTTCGACTTCCCTGAGGCAGGGTTTCTGCCCGGCCAGCACGGTGGAGACTTTGATTATGCTGCATGACCACACCGAGCCGGTTTACCAGGCCTTCGCTGTGCAGGCGGATCATCGGGCTGAACAACCGGATTGAGAACTCCCTCCCATCATCCGACCGAAAACGGGAGAAGATAACGGGCAGGTTCAAGCCACCTGGCCAGGTACAGCGGTTTCTGTCAGCTCACGTTCAGATCGGCACGATGTTCCGGCCACGCCGAAACAAACTTTCCGCATCCTTACACCGCCACGCAAGAGCAGATGCATTCGGCCTCGGGGCTGATTACATCGCGGAAATGAACGCCTGACATCCATCCAAGACAGCATCAGGCAATCAAAATCAAAAAACTTGGCAATGCTGCCGCAAGGTATCACCCAACTCACCGATCAATATATCGGCTTCTTCCTTTCCGAAGACCATTGGAGGCTTGATTTTGAGGACATTTTCAAGCGGCCCGTCTGTCGAGATGAGAACGCCCCGTTCGCGCAACTGGTTCACGATCATGACGGCTTCGCTGGTGGCGGGGGCGAGCGAGCGGCGATCACGTACCAGTTCAAGGCCGCAGAAAAGACCCTTGCCACGCACATTGCCAATGAGCTCGTGGTCTTTTGCGAGCGCTTGAAAACCCGCCATCAGGTAATCGCCCGTGCTTGCGGCCCGCGCTTGCAGGTTCTCGTTTTCGATCACGTCCAGAACGGCCATGCCCACCGCCATTGAAACCGGATTGCCGCCAAAGGAATTGAAGTATTCCATGCCGTTCCGGAATTTCTCCGCGAGTTCGCGCGTGGTGACGACGGCCGCGAGAGGGTGCCCGTTGCCAATCGGCTTGCCCATCACGACAATGTCCGGGATCACGCCTTGAAGCTCGAATGCCCAAAAATGCGCGCCCATCCTTCCAAATCCGCACTGAACCTCGTCCGCAATGCAGACACCTCCGCGGGCGCGGACCATTTCATATGCCTTTGCCAGATATCCTTGCGGGTAAAACACCTGGCCGCCGACCCCTGATACCGACTCCGCGATAAACGCGGCGGCACCGCTCCCCGTGGCTGCTTCAAAGGAAGCGAGGCACCTGTCCACATCGCAAGCATAGGCCTCGCCGGCCTCCTTCGACATGCCCTTGCGGTCTCCCCGGTAAGGGTCGGGAAAGGCCGCGATCTCCACAAAATCAGGTTTTGGATAGCCGCCTGCGCGCTTGAACTTGTAGGGGCTGACATCAACCATGCCCCCGGTATTGCCGTGATAGGCCCAATCCAGAACGACCGTGGATTTCCGGCCGATTGCCGTGCGCGCAATTCGCAAGGCCAGTTCGTTTGCTTCAGAGCCGGAGTTCACAAAAAACACCGTGTCGAGGTTCTCCGGAAGCTTTTTCGTCAGACGTTCGGAGTAGTCGAGAATGAGCTCGCTCAGGTAGCGCGTGTTGGTGTTCAGGATCGCGGCTTGCCGGGCGATGGCTTCGGTCACATGCGGGTGGCAGTGGCCAACGTGAGTGATGTTGTTGACCGCATCCAGAAAACACCGGCCCGTGTGGTCGATCAGCCACGGGCCCTTGCCGCGAACAATCTTCAGCTTGTTGCGGTAGGACACCGACAACGACGGGCCGAGCGTTTTTTCGCGGCGTTCAAGCAATTCCCGCGGCGGGTGCGGATCGACCGCATAGCTTTCAGCCGGAAGCCCTAGGACGAGATTCGGATCGATGCAGATGTCCGACCAGACGTCCCACAGACTTGAATGCCCGACACCGAAGAAGTTGCCGGTCTGGGACAAAAGGTCGGTCATGACCTGGAAATGGAGATGCGGAGACCAGCCGCCGTTCTCGTGCCAGTCGCCGAAGTGGCCGATCAGGTCGCCTGCCCTTATCTGTTGACCCGGCTTGGCCAGTCGAAAGACGTCCTCGCCAAGATGACCATAGAGCGTGAAGAAAGGTTCACCCGCTTCGGTCTCGTGGCGCAGTATAAGAGTGTGACCATAGTCCAGCTCCGCCGGATTGTAGCAGACCGACTGCACGGTTCCGGCAAGGGGGGCATGCACGGCCGTTCCGACCGGTGCAAAAATGTCGACGCCCAGATGGCGATTGCGCCGTTCCCTGCTGGCCGGGTCCGCGAACTGCTCCGAAGTGTACACATCGCGCTTCTCGCCATAAGGCCCGAGGCCCACGAAGGGCAGATCCGAAGGCAGTTCCTTCGGCCGCCGGCTTTCGAACCAGGCGTCGAACGACCGGTCGGAGTAAAGAGGCATATCCGGGTAGGTGCCGTCCACGAGCAAAGCCATGCGGGGCGTGCGTTTCAGGTCGGGGAACAGGACCGGACCGTATGCCTTGCCGGCAAGTGCGGAGCGGACAGCCGGAGCACGGGCGATTGCCGGATAACCCGCCGCCTTGCGGCAAAGCGCAATCATGAAAGCCGGATCCACCGAGGCAAGCCTGTCGAGCAACTGGAAGGCGGGTTCCTGGGAGATTGTCAGATAGGTGTTGTCAGGATGCTTTTTGGCCTGGTTCGACGAAATGCAGACGCTGGCGGCCAGGCGGATGCGCATCAGGTCGTAGACCAGTTCCGCCTCGTCTTCCGTAATCGGGAACGTACCCGTAAAGCCTTTGATGACCGCGCGGATCGCGCCGTAGATGTCGTCCGCATCCAGGACCGCATAGGCAAGCGTGATTGCAAGTTCGTTGATCGTCCGGCCATAGGCCATGTCGCCGAAATCGATGAGACCGGCAATCCGGTCCGTATCCGCCGGATCAACGATCACATTGTTGTCGTTGGCGTCCTGATGAAGCACCGAGGCCCGTAACGCCGGCAGTCTTGGTGCAATGAGGGTGTTGTACCGCAGAAACAGGTCCTCCACCCGTCCGCGATGGCCCGGATCCGAAATGTCCTTGCTCCAGGCCTGGACCTGGCCCACATGATCGAGCGACCAAACGAAATCGGGACGAAAGGAAGCCGGGTGACCGAACCCCTGAAGCCGGCCCGTCAGTTGCCCCATGAATGCGCCGAGATTTTCAAGCTGCGCCAGGGTCCTTGGCGCCTGGCTGAGCAAGTCGCCCTCCAGCCAGGTGACGACGCGGGCAAGATGCCGGGCTCCATCCTTGTCGACGGACGCGGTTTCGTCTCCGGCGAGTGTGCGGCACAGCCGGGGTGTCCCTTCAAATCCGGTAGCCGCGAGATGCGCCAGCACCGCGTTCTGCATGTCGAGTTGTTCCGGGTCCTCGCAGACATGCGCAATTTTCAGGACGTAACTCGTCCCGTCACTGGTCAGCCGGGCGTTCTGGTCTCTCTCGGACACCAGTTTGACAATATCTCCGCTCAGTCCGAAATGCCGGTTTGCAATCGACTTGAGGTCCTGCAGCGGGAATGCGGGCGGGGCAACGTCAGACATGAGAAATTCGCTCTTTGCAAAGGGAAGTCAACTGGCAGGTTGATTGGTTAGTACACTTCAGAATAGGCCGCATAGAGGTCCGGTCCATGGAGGGTATCCGCCTTGGCCAGCTCACCATTCTTGTGGGCGATGTAGAGGTCCACGAAGCCCTCGGGGAACCAGCCGTGAACGATCTTGTTGGCGCCCAGTTTTTCGAGGGCTTCTTCCAGGGAACGCGGCAGGGCATAGAGCCCGCGAGTATCGAGTTCCTCCCCGGACAGTTGCGAGAGGTCTTCCTCTGTCGGCGTGCGGGGGCTCAATTCCTCTTCGATCCCCTGGCAGCCCGCATGGACAAGCGCCGCAAGCAGCAGATGCGGAGAGGCGGCGGCATCGGCGGCCCGGAACTCGAAATTGAACTGTCTCGCGATACTGGCCGGATCCTGGCCCACAACGGGGCAGATACGCACGGAGGCTTCCCGGTCCCGGTATCCGAGGTTATTGAACGCCGCGCTCCATCTGTGTGGCGTAAGGCGGGCGTAGGAGATTTTGGATGGCGCTGTGAAAGCAACGATGCTGTCGAGATACTTCAGGATGCCGGCGACGAAGCGGGCACTGACCTGCGACATGCCGTAGGGCTCATCGGCGGCGTAGGTACAGGGTGCACCTTCGGAATTCAGGAAACTCATGTGAATATGCACGCCATTCCCCACGCCGGCCGGGTCGATAATCGGGGTGAAGGTGGCCGCGGAAGCATGCCGCCGCACAGACATGTGAACCAGTTCCCGGAGGATCGCGGCACTGTCCGCGGACTTGACCCCAATCTCCGGCTTTACGGTGACTTCAAACTGTGACCGGCCGTATTCCTTCAGGAAGCTGTCCTTTTTCAGACCCGCCTGCTCCATGGCAGCCATGACGGTTTCGCCGAGCCCGCGCCAGCGGGACAGGCCCTGCAGCGAGAATGCCTCGCCCAGCCGTGCCTCTTCGGCCTTG
>NZ_JBNKYW010000013.1:0-4316 GCF_050301095.1 Roseibium sp. | reverse complement strand
TCCGTGCAGATGCCCTTGATTTCGTCGCAATAGGCGTCACTCTCCGCGGCCGTGTCGAGATCGAACAGGCGGCTGTCGAACGTCGGGATCTGAACGCCCTTGTAGCCGAGCTCCGCCGCCCATTTTGCGATGGACGGCAGTGAGTTGAACGGGGCGTCGTCGCCACCGAACTGGGCCAGAAAAATTGCCGGTCCCTTGATCAGTCCAGCCATGGGTGTCTCCCTTTGGTGTGTTGGGGGGGCGCAAGGCGAAACCGTGCCTCACGTGCCCTCCGGTGCATACGAAAATCTGCTGAAATCCGCTGTCTTGCCCTGACCGGTGATGTCGAAGGCGAGCATGCCGGTAAAAGCGCCGGTGAAAGACCCGTGTTCGCCGCGCCCGCCTTCATCGGAAATGATGGACGCATCGAGCTCCGGACCGAACGGCTGCCAGTCGCCGCCCTGGCGCCAGAAAAACTGCTGGTGGGCGCCGTTCACCTCCACAGCCAGGTCAATCGGTTCATCGGAGATGGCGATCGGTTCCGCCGGAAAGCTCAACTTTCCGTCCGGCCAGTCGCCGGGGCAGGATAGAAGGGTCAGGCATCGCCCGAGCCGGTCGTTCCGGCTGACGGCAAAGAAGTGGAACTTGTGCCGGTTGTAATAGGTCGCAAGGCCGGCCGCTTGCTGATAGGTCTCCGGATCGAAGGCGGTCAGCGTCGTTTCGGCCCTGTAGGTCAGATGTTCCTGACGGCGGGCAACGAGCGCCTGCTCGAACCAGCTGCCGACGCTTTCCCTGCCGGTCAGGCGGAGCGCCGACCCGGTCAGCGTGAACAGCCGTTCCGGATGCGGCGTGCGCAGCCATTGGAATTCTTCCGGCAGCGATGCGTCCTTGAAGGTCCGTTCGATCCGTTGCGGCGCGCGGGGAATGGCGGCGCCAATCCCTGGGACCTGCACCTTCGGCAAGGTGCCGCCTCCTTCCAGATAGAGCCAGCCGTCTTCCCGCCACTCGCACTTCTGAATGCCGGTTTCCCGCCCGAGAGGAGAGAACCGGCCCGGCAGGGGGCGGGAGCAAAGGTGTGTGTGATAGACCTCGCCGTCCGGTGTTTCCACGATCTGTCCATGACCGGCCCGCTGCAACGGCCAGTCCGGAGTATCCTTGGCGGTGATCAGATGCGTCTGCGGATGCAGCTCGTAAGGCCCGTCAATCGATCGTGAGCGGGCCATCGTCACGGCGTGGCCGTAGCCTGTACCGCCCTCGGCAACGGTCAGGTAGTACCAGCCACCGCGCTTATGAAGATGCGGTCCTTCGGTGAGACCGTGCGCACTGCCGGAAAAGATCTTCTTCGGCTGTCCGATGAGGCCGTCCGTCTCCGACCATTCCTGCAGGAGAATACCGTCGAAAGCCGGATGGCGCGGATGGCCGCCGATGGAATTGGAAATGTGGTTCCATTGCAGCACCAGAAACCACTTGCGGCCGTCGTCGTCGTGAAAAAGCGACGGATCGAAGCCGTGTGAATTGACGTAAATGGGATCGCTCCACGGCCCCTCGATCGAAGGGGCCGTGACGATGTAGTTGTGAGCGTCCTTGAAATTCCCATCCAGCCGCTTCACGTCCGTGTAAACCAGCCAGAAGCGCCCGTCGGCAAAGCTCAGGCACGGGGCCCAGATGCCGCAGCTGTCCGGGTTGCCACGCATGTCGAGCTGGCTGGCCCGGTTCAGCGGACGGCAGGCAAGGTCCCAGTTCACCAGGTCCTTCGACCGGTGGATCTGCACGCCCGGATACCATTCGAAGGTCGAGGTGGCGATGAAATACTCATCGCCTGCCCGACAGATCGAGGGATCCGGGTTGAAACCCGGCAGGATGGGATTTCGGATCATTTCCGGCTGGGTCCCTCTCGTTCCGCCGAGGCTGCCCACAGGTTGATGTCCGCCTCGCGCGTGGTTTCCGCGATCTCGGCCAGTTCCGCCTCGGAGAACTCCAGATTGGCAACCGCACCGACGCAGTCGCGCACCTGTTCCGCCCGGCTTGCACCGATCAGGGCCGTGGTCACCCGGCCTTTCCGCAGCACCCAGGCGAGCGCCATCTGGGCGAGCGTCTGCCCGCGCCGCTCGGCGATGCCGTTCAGCGCTCGGATCGTTGCCAGGTTTTCATCGCTCAGGAACTCGTTGCGGAGGGATTTGCCCTGGGTCGCCCTGCTGCCTTCCGGAACGCCTTTCAGGTATTTGCCTGTCAGCATGCCCTGGGCGAGCGGCGAAAAGGCGATGGAGCCGATGCCGAGTTCTTCCAGCGTGTCGAGAAGGCCGTCTTCCTCAACCCAGCGATTGATCATGGAATAGCTCGGCTGATGGATCAGGCACGGCGTGCCCAGTTCCTTCAGGATGGCAGCGGCTTCCCGCGTCCGCCTGGAGTTGTAGGAGGAGATGCCGACATAGAGCGCCCGGCCGGAGCGGACAATATGATCGAGCGCCATCATGGTCTCTTCGAGCGGCGTGTCCGGGTCGAAACGGTGCGAATAGAAGATATCGACATAGTCGAGCCCCATCCGCTTCAGCGACTGGTCGCAGGAGGCGATCAGATACTTCCGGCTGCCCCATTCCCCGTAAGGTCCTGGCCACATTTCATAGCCTGCCTTGGACGAGATGATCATCTCGTCGCGGTAAGGCGCGAAATCCGTCCGCAGAATTTCGCCAAAGGCAAGCTCGGCGGAACCCGGTTTCGGACCGTAGTTGTTGGCGAGGTCGAAGTGGGTGATGCCAAGATCGAATGCGGTCCGGGCAATCTCCAGCTTTGTCTGATGCGGTGTGTCGTCACCGAAATTGTGCCAGAGGCCGAGCGAAATCGCCGGGAGCTTCAGTCCCGATTTGCCACAGCGGCGGTATTCCATGGTGTCATAGCGCGTTTGCGCCGCAGTCCAGGTCATGTCTGCTCCAGATTTTTTGCTAGATAGGATGTAGAAGCATTTATTCTATTCTTTCGAAAAAATGAATTCAACGCCTCTTCCATCCAATCCGGTTTGCTTCTGTCAAACCGCCAGCAAATCCTTTGCGGCTTCCGGAGGCAAGGCTTCCGGACGCTCGCAGGTGGTTCCGATGTCCAGCACCTGTCCATTTTCACCCGCGGCGAGGATCGACGTCATCACGTCGACAACATGCAGGGAAAACTCCAGCGAACAGCGATGCGGACGGTTCTCCAGGATCGCCAGCGCCATGTCGGCAAGGCCCGCGGTGCGGTAGTTCGCATGACCGCGGTCGTTCGCCTTGGAGAAGGGGTGCGCCCAATCCTGCGCGATATTCACGAAATTGCCCTTCTCGGTCATGCGCACTTCGCCGCCGAAGAAGTTCGGATCCGGCACATGAAGGGTGCCCTCACGGCCGTATAGCTCCATGTTGGAATGGCCGTGCTGCCAGACGTCCCAACTGGCGCAATAGGTGACTTGCGCGCCCGAGTGGAACTGCATCACTGCGTGGATGGTGGTCGGGGTCTCGACCTTGATCTTCTCCCCAAAGCGCGGCTCGGAGGTAATGGTCCGCTCTTCCGACGCGGATGAGCTCATGGCCGTCACCCGCTTCACCGGCCCCAGGAGCTGCACCAGGTTGGAGACGTAATAGGGGCCGAGATCAAGGATCGGGCCACCGCCCGGCTTGAAGAAGAAGTCCGGGTTCGGATGCCACATCTCCATGCCCGGGCTCTGCACGAAACAGGTGCCCGACGTCACCTTGCCGACCGCATTAGAGTCCACCAGATGGCGGGCAAGCTGGTGGGCGCCGCCGAGGAACGTGTCCGGTGCCGAGCCGACCCGCAGACCCCTGGATCTTGCGATTTCGGCAAGGGCTGCGCCTTCCTCGACGCCGAGGACGAAGGGCTTTTCGGAATAGACGTGCTTGCCGGCCTCAAGAATCTTCCGGGACACCTCGAAATGGGCCGACGGAATGGTCAGGTTGACGATGATGTCGATGTCAGCTGCCGCGAGCAGACCGTCGACCGTCTCCGCGCGCAGGTCGAATTCCTCCGCGCGGGCTTTTGCCGCCGCTTCATTGATATCGGCGCATGCGCGCACTTCGATGCCTTTGAAAAGCGGCGCCAGCCGCATATAGGCGGCGGAGATGTTGCCGCATCCAAGGATACCGATCCCGAGTTTGCTGCTCATGGGTTTACCTCAAAAAGTCTTGAATGCGTCGATGGAACGGCTCGCGAAACGGTCGAAGTCGGACGGCTTGTCGTGTTCCATCACGAAGAGGTCGACGCCGATCCCGCGCAAGGCGGCCATAATGCCCTTCCAGTCCATGGTGCCCTGGCCGACATCCGCCCAGCCGTCCTCGTCGGCGCATTCACCCTCG
>NZ_JBNKYW010000012.1:0-4571 GCF_050301095.1 Roseibium sp. | reverse complement strand
CCGATATATTCCTCGATGCCGGTCGGGCCATCGAAGCGCTTGGAACTGTGAATAACCTGCGGAAAGCCCGAGGCCCTGCCATACTGGCGCATCCAGAACTGACCGTCTCCGGCGATATCCTCGGTGACGGAAACAACGGCGGGCTGGCCCAGCGACGACAGGTCGTGCGGCAGCGGCCCGCCGACAACGCGCGCGAGTTGGGCAAGGGCAAAGCCTGCGAGGTTCATCCGCATCGTCACGACCAGCCCCTGATATACGACGCTCGCCCCGCCGCTCAGACGCTTGCCGAAGCGGCGGCGCACGGACAGAGGCAGAGTGCTCCAAGCGGCCTCGCCCAGAAGATCACGAAACCGTCGGTCGCCAACCGCGGGACGCAGCAAAACGGCCCCATCGCTCATCATTTGCACTCCCTCCTGTCATGTCGGTTATTTCTGTATAAAGAGAAATTACCGGACAAAAATTTTTGGAACCGTCGTTTAGGGGCAGACCGGTCAACGACCCCGGTCACCCCTCCTGTCGTAGAGCCCGCCCCCTCAAGGCGGCGGGCCTCTTCAATCCGTCTTCTTGCCGCCGATCTTCAAAAGCGAGAGAACCTTGTCGCCCATCTTCATCAGCGGGGCGAGCTTCGATGTCGGCAGGTTCATCATCTGACCGGACCAGCGGTCGACCGTCTGCAGGAACGTGTGCATCTCCTGCATGCGCTTCAGCACGACGGGGTCGAGAGCCTTTTCGTCCTCCGCCTGATGCACACAGACCTCGATCGCGCGAATGGCCGGGTCGATCTCACGCTCCTTGCGCCCCTTGGCGATCAGCCGCGCCATTTCCCACACGTCCGTCTCGGCAACGAAATGCTCCCGCCGGTCTCCCGCCACCGGCACCCGCTGGATCAGCTTCCAGCCGGCCAGTTCCTTCAGCGAGTTGGAGACATTCGAACGCGCGATTCCGAGCTCCTCCGAGATCTGCTCGGCGTTCATCGGCTCCGGGCTCAGGTACAGCAGCGCATGGATCTGCGCCACCGAACGGTTCACGCTCCACTGGCTGCCCATGTCCCCCCAATAGAGGATGAACTTTTCCTTCGCGGAAGGATCAATCTTGTCGGTAATTTCTGTCATGACAGAAACTTGAGACAAAATGAGACAGGAGTCAAGCAGCGTTTGAATGGAGGGTCGGTGGCAGGAACCTGCGGAACGACCGGCTTCCGACCAGCGGCAGGCCCGACTGAAACCTCCGCTCTTTCCGGCCGGGTTCCCTGGCATCCCCGGTTGTTCGGCGCGCTCCGCAGTGGCTTCCGCTACCTCGGGCCGAAAGTCGGTTTGATAGACAGCCACATCCATCCTGTAAAAATGTTGCCTTTCCCACAAAATTTCTTGCCAAATGTTGGAATACCCCTCACTAATTGAGACTTGGATGCTGTTGGGGAGTGAGGAAAGCCTGCATGGCGAAGCTTCGGGAGACCGGCGACAGCGCTGTTCTGGACAAGCCGCGGCTGCGCAAATCCGAGCGCCGCGAGCAGATCCTGCTCGAACTCAGACTGCATCCGCACGTGCGTATCAACGAACTGGCCGACCGGTTTCGCGTGTCCGGGGAAACGATCCGGCGCGATTTCGAGGCGCTGAGCCACGAGGGCCTGATCAGCCGTGCCCATGGTGGTGCGACCGCCCCCCCGCACGGGAATTACCCAGGTCTTGACGAGCGCACCGGCGCCAAGGTCGAGGAGCGCGAACGCATCGGCAGGCGCGCGGCGGATCTTGTGCGCGAGGGCGAAACGGTGATGATCGATTCCGGCTCCACCACCCTGCAACTCGCGCGCTTTCTCGCCTTCAGGGGCACGCCCTGCACGGTTCTGACCAACAGCCTGCCGGTTGCCATGGCGCTCGGCCACGGACCGGCCGAGGTCCTGTTGTGTCCCGGCCATTATCTCGCCTCTGAATCCGCCACCGTCGGAACGGATGCGGTCGAGTACCTGGAGCGCCACAATGCCGACCGCTGCCTGATCGGCGCCTCCGGCCTGTCCGCCGACGGTCCGTCCGAAACGGTGCGGGGTTTCGCGGCGGTCAAGCGGGCGATGATCCGCCGGAGCGCGACGGCGCACCTGCTGATCGACGGCGAGAAGTTCGACCGCAAGGGCCTGGCAAAGGTCGGAACCCTCAAGGAATTCGGCTCGATCGTGGCGGATCGGGAACCGGAAGGCGATCTGCAGGCCGCGCTTGCCGCGGCGGGTGTCGAAGTGCTGATTGCGACAGAAAGTTGAACAAGAGACTTAGCCAGAGGTAACGTGTTTATGTGACCGGATATCCGGGTCAAATGGGAGGAAGAAATGAAAAGGATCTTGGAACTACTCGCAGGTGCCGCGATTTTCTCGGTACTTTCCATGACTGGCGCCATGGCGCAGGATTGCCCGCGCGGCGATCTCGACAAGAGGTACTGCGACGCCGACGGCGACCTGATCGCCGACATTCCCACCGATCCGGCCGAGCAGATCGACCCCGATACGCTGATTTTCGCCTTTACTCCTGTTGAGGATCCCGCTGTCTACAAGTCGGTCTGGTCCGATTTTCTGGACCACCTGAAAAAGGAAACCGGCAAGGAGGTCGTTTTCTTTCCGGTCCAGTCCAACGCCGCCCAGATCGAGGCGATGCGTTCCGGACGGCTGCACATTGCCGGCTTCAATACGGGCTCCAATCCGCTGGCGGTGAACTGCGCCGGGTTCCGGCCGTTCACGATCATGGCCTCCAAGGACGGCAGCTTCGGGTACGAGATGGAAATCATCACCTATCCGGGATCGGGAATCGAGAAAGTCGAGGACATCAAGGGCAAGCAGCTTGCCTTCACCTCGCCGACCTCCAACTCCGGCTTCAAGGCGCCTTCGGCGATCCTGAAGGCCGACTACGACATGATCCCGGAGCGCGATTTCGAACCGGTGTTCTCCGGCAAGCATGACAATTCGATCCTGGGCGTCGCCAACAAGGACTACATGGCTGCCTCGATCGCCAACTCGGTCAAGACCCGGATGATTTCGCGCGATGTCATCAAGCCCGAAGACACAATCACGATCTACAAGTCGCAGACCTTCCCGACCACCGGATATGGTGTGGTTTACAACCTGAAGCCCGAGCTGCAGGAGAAGATCCGCAATGCATTCTTCAACTTCGACTGGGAAGGAACGACGCTCGAGGCCGAGTTCTCCAAGTCGAACGAAGGCCAGTTCCTGGAAATGACCTACCAAGAGTTCTGGGAAGTCATCCGCAAGATCGATACGGCCAACGGCGTCAGCTACGCCTGCCAATAATCGGGACACCTAGCGAATGATCGCGCCGGCGGCGGGTTTTCCTGCCTGCCGCCGGCCCAAGCGCAAGGACGGGACATGCTGCGCCTCAAGAAGCTTACCAAGACCTACAAGACGGGCGACCAGGCGCTGCAAGGCATCGACCTGGAAGTCCCCGGGGGCCAGGTGCTGGCCCTGATCGGGCCCTCGGGCGCCGGCAAATCCACCATGATCCGCTGCATCAACCGGCTGGTGCAGCCGACGGAGGGCGAAGTCTGGCTGGAGGAGACCGAACTCACGCACCTGGGTGCGGGCGCCCTGCGCCGGGCCCGCCGCGAGATGGGGATGATCTTCCAGGAATACGCGCTGGTGGAACGGCTGACGGTGATGGAGAACGTGCTTTCCGGCCGTCTTGGCTACGTCGGCTTCTGGCGCAGCTTCCTGCGCAAGTACCCGCAATCCGACATCGACGAAGCCTTCCGGCTTCTGGACCGCGTCGGCCTTTTGCACATGGCCGACAAGCGCGCCGACGAACTCTCCGGCGGCCAGCGCCAGCGTGTCGGCATCTGCCGGGCGCTGATCCAGAACCCCAAGCTGCTCCTGGTCGACGAACCGACCGCCTCGCTCGACCCCAAGACGAGCCGCCAGATCATGCGCCTCATCACCGAACTGTGCCAGGAGCGCGGCCTTGCCGCGATCATCAACATTCACGACGTGGCACTCGCCCAGATGTTCGTGCAGCGGATCGTCGGCCTGCGTTTCGGCGCCATCGAATTCGACGGTCCGCCAGCAAAGCTGACGACCGATGTCCTGAGCACCATTTACGGCGAGGAGGACTGGGAGGCGACGATCCAGAAGGTCGAGGACGAGGAAGTGGAAGTGGAAGACGGCCCGGCCGGTATCCCACCGATCGAGGCGGCGCTGTGACCATGGACGCACATCGCGAACTCGACGACATGCTCGGCAGGGGCTGGCGCAAGCCCCATTTCATTCCGAACCCGCTGCTCCGCTGGGGCATATTCCTTTGTTTCATCGCCTATCTGATCGCGGCCTTCCTGACGATCGACGTTGACTGGGGCCGGGTCTACGAGGGGCTCGACCGGGGCTGGCAGTTCTTTCTCGCCTTCACCCGGCCCGATTTCGTCTCCCGCTGGAGCGACATCTGGAGCGGCATCGTGGAAAGCGCTGTGATGACGGTTTCCGCGTCCGTGGTCGGCATCCTCATCTCGATCCCGATCGGGCTGGGCGCGGCGCGCAACATCGCCCCGCTGCCGATCTACCTGGTGTGCCGCGCCATCGTCGCGGT
>NZ_JBNKYW010000011.1:0-5807 GCF_050301095.1 Roseibium sp. | reverse complement strand
GAGGACGAGCCCACGGGCTTCTTCGTTGCCCGCACCGCGATCATTGCCGCCGCGCTGATCTTTGTCATGTACAAGCTGTCCCTGTTCCGTGGCCTGCCCAACGTGCTGATCACCATGGGTGTCCTGACGGTCATCTACGCTTTCATCACGGAAACGACGACGGTCGGCCGCCGCATTTATGCCCTTGGTGGCAACCAGAAGGCCGCCAAGCTTTCCGGAATCAAGACCGAACGCCTGACCTTCCTGGCCTTCACCAACATGGGCGTGCTGGCGGCCGCCGCCGGTCTCGTCTTCGCGGCCCGTCTCAATACGGCGACACCGAAGGCCGGCTTTGCGCTTGAACTCGATGTGATCGCGGCGGTTTTCATCGGCGGCGCCTCCATGTCCGGCGGGGTCGGCACGATTATCGGCGCCGTCGTCGGGGCCTTCCTGATGGGCGTCTTGAACAATGGCATGTCGATCATGGGGATCGGCATCGATTACCAGCAGATGATCAAGGGTCTCGTCCTGCTCGCAGCGGTGATCTTCGACGTCTACAACAAGAACAAGCAGGGTTAAGAGGATGCTGATTTCCCAGATTCTGGATGATACGGGCGCGATAGCCGTTGTCGTGCGCAACGGCAGCGAAGCCTCGATCCTGAAAGGTGTTGGAACCACCTACGAACTTGTCCAGGAAGCCATCGGCAAGGGCCAGAGCCTTGCCGAATGCATCCGTGGCCATGAGCTTGGTGCGGCAGTGGACCTTGAAAAACTGGCGGCGGAAAAACGCCTCCTGCTGCCGCTCCATCATCCCGATGCCGCCCATATGCATCTGACCGGTACAGGGCTAACCCATCTTGGTTCGGCGGCGACGCGCGATGCCATGCATGCAAAGGCCGAAGAAGAGGATACCCATGTCACGGACAGCATGAAGATGTTCCGCATGGGGCTGGAAGACGGACGGCCCGAGCCCGGACGCATCGGTGTTCAGCCCGAGTGGTTCTACAAGGGCAACGGCAGCTCGGCGGTAGCCCCCGGCGCAGACCTGGTCAGTCCCGGCTTTTGTGAAGATGGCGGCGAGGAACCGGAAATCGCAGGGGTCTATGTTGTAGGCCCAGACGGTACGCCGTTCCGGGTCGGCTTTGCCCTGGCCAACGAGTTTTCCGACCATGTCATGGAACGGCAGAATTATCTCTACCTTGCCCATTCCAAATTGCGCCCGGCCTCTTTCGGACCCGAGCTACTGGTCGGCGACTTGCCGGAAAGTGTTGAAGGCACGAGCCGTATCATTCGCGGCGGCGAGGTGCTCTGGGAAAAACCGTTTCTCTCCGGGGAAGCCAACATGTCCCACACGCTGGCCAATCTGGAACATCACCATTTCAAATACGGGCTCTTCCGCCAGCCGGGGGACGTGCATGTCCACATGTTCGGCACGGCGACGCTTTCCTTCGCGGACGGGATTTCCTGCAGGGAAGGGGACGAGATCGAACTTTCCGCCCCAGGTTTCGGTGTGCCACTGAAAAATCGCCTGGCTTTCGAGCCTGCGGAAACTGCTGCCACGCAAGTAAAAGTGCTCTGAAAATGACTTTCAAACCGGCAAAATGGCCGCGCAAGCTGCGGTCGACCGAGTGGTTCGGCGGCACCAGCCGCGACCACATCTATCATCGCAGCTGGATGAAGAACCAGGGGCTGCCGGACGATCTGTTCGACGGCCGCCCGGTCATCGGCATCTGCAACACATGGTCCCAGCTGACGCCCTGCAACGCGCATCTGAGAGACCTTGCCGAGCGGGTGAAGCACGGCATCTACGAGGCCGGTGGTTTTCCGGTAGAGTTCCCGGTGTTCTCGACCGGCGAGAGCACCCTGCGCCCGACAGCGATGATGTTCCGCAACCTTGCCAGCATGGATGTGGAGGAGGCGGTTCGCGGCACGCCGCTCGACGGCGTTGTCCTGCTTGTCGGCTGTGACAAGACCACGCCGTCGCTGCTGATGGGGGCGGCTTCCGTCGATATTCCGGCCATCGTCGTTACCGGCGGACCGATGCTGAACGGCTGGTTCCAGGGCGAGCGTGTCGGTTCGGGCACGCATCTGTGGAAATTTTCCGAGGCTGTAAAGGCGGGCGAGATGACCCAGGAGGAATTCCTGGAAGCGGAAGCCGCCATGAGCCGGTCGCCGGGAAGCTGCAACACCATGGGGACCGCCTCGACGATGGCCTCCATGGCCGAAGCCCTCGGCATGGCGCTTTCCGGCAACGCAGCCATTCCCGCCGTCGACAGCCGCCGCCGCGTCATGGCGCATCTTTCCGGCCGCCGCATCGTGCAGATGGTGAAGGACGACCTGAAGCCGTCAGACATCCTGACCAGGCAGGCCTTCGAAAATGCGATCCGCACCAACGGCGCCATCGGCGGTTCGACCAACGCCGTCATTCACCTTCTTGCCATTGCGGGCCGCGTCGGCGTGGATCTGTCGCTCGACGACTGGGACCGGCTCGGCCGGGACATCCCGACCATCGTCAATCTAATGCCATCGGGCAAATACCTGATGGAGGAATTCTTCTACGCAGGTGGCCTGCCGGTCGTGATCAAGCGCCTTGGCGAAGCGGGCCTGCTCAACAAGGACGCCATCACGGTCGCCGGCGAAAGCATGTGGGACCAGGTCAAAAATGCGAAGAACTGGAACGAAGACGTTATCCTGCCGGTTGAAAAGGCCCTGACGAGCCAGGGCGGCATCGCGGTTCTGAAAGGCAACCTGGCACCGAAGGGAGCCGTCCTGAAACCTTCGGCCGCGTCAGCGCATCTGTTGCAGCACCGGGGCCGGGCCGTGGTCTTCGAGGACATCGACGACTACAAGGCCAAGATCAACGACGATACGCTCGACATCGATGAGACTTGCGTCATGGTTCTGAAGAATTGCGGACCCAAGGGCTATCCGGGCCTGTCGGAGGTGGGCAACATGGGTCTACCGCCGAAGGTTCTGAAAAAAGGCATCACAGACATGGTCCGCATCTCCGATGCGCGTATGTCCGGCACGGCCTATGGCACGGTAGTCCTGCACACGTCTCCGGAAGCGGCCGCGGGCGGTCCCCTGGCGGTGGTGCGCGACGGAGACATGATCGAACTGGATGTGCCGAACCGGCGCCTCCATCTCGACATTTCCGAGCAGGAACTGGCAGAGAGGCTGGAAGCCTGGAAGCCGACGCACCAGGTGCCGGAAAGCGGTTATGCAAAACTGTTCCATGATCATGTACAAGGCGCCGACACCGGCGCGGATTTCGATTTTCTAAGAGGCTGCCGTGGCTCGGCAGTACCGAAGGATTCTCACTGATGGTTGAAAAACTGGCGCTGGTCGGCATTGGCAAAATTGCCCGCGACCAGCATATCCCGGCGATTGCCGGCAATCCGGACTGGTCTCTCGAGGCGGCGGTCAGCCGCCATGCGTCCGTGGATGGCGTTGATCACTTCGAGACGCTGGACGAGCTGCTCGAAAAACGTCCGGACATCAACACGATTTCGCTGGCGATCCCGCCGCAGCCGCGTTTCGAGTATGCCGCCAAAGCCTTGCGGGCGGGCAAGCACGTGATGCTGGAAAAACCGCCGGGCCAAAGCCTCGCCGAATGCTATACTCTGGAAGCGCTGGCGAAAGAAAACGGCGTCTCGATCTTCGCCACCTGGCACTCGCGCTATGCCGACTGCGTGCCGTATCTGAAGGAATGGCTCTCCCGCCGTACCATCAGGCGCCTGAAGATCACCTGGAAGGAAGATGTCCGGCGCTGGCACCCGGGGCAGGAGTGGATCTGGGAGCCGGGCGGCATGGGGGTCTTCGATCCGGGCATCAATGCGCTGTCGATCCTGACGGAAGTCCTGCCCTATCCGGTGCACCTGGCGGAGGCCGTGCTGGAGTTCCCGGAAAACCGGGCAACACCGATTGCCGCCAACCTGACCTTCGCCGACCCGGGCGGAGCGGACATGACGGCGGTCTTCGACTGGCGCCAGGAGGGGCCGCAAACCTGGGATATCGAGGTGGAGACGAATGACGGCAATGCGCGCCTGTCACTTGGCGGTGAGAGGCTGGAAATCGGAGGCAAATTGTTCAAGGAAGGCTCCAACCACGAATATGCCAACCTTTATGCCCGGATGGCGGAGCTCATCAAGTTGGGTGCAAGCGACCTGGACCTCACGCCGATGGTCCATGTCTGCGACGCCTTTTCCCTTGGGCGGCGGCTCAACACGGAGCCGTTCGAATTCTGATTTTGGTATGAAACCGGAAGGTTTGTCATGACGTTTACACCACACGGAAAACATCTCATTGCCGGACAATGGGTGGAAAGCGACCGGAAATTCAGTTCAGAGCCGGCGCACGGTCAGGCTCGCGAGTTCTCGGCGGGAACCGTCGAGCAGGTCGATGCGGCCTGCCGGGCGGCGGAAGAAGCGTTCTGGAGCTACGGCTATCTGCCCAGTGAAGACAGAGCCAGGTTCCTGAACGCGATTGCCGACGAGATCGAAGCGCGCGCAGAAGCCATCACCGAAATCGGCACTTCGGAAACGGGCTTGCCCGAAGCCCGCCTGCAGGGGGAACGTGGCCGCACCACCGGTCAGCTGCGCCTGTTCGCCTCCCACATCCTGAAAGGCGATTACCGCGATTTCCGCCATGACGAGGCTCTGCCGGACCGCCAGCCTCTGCCCCGGCCGGATCTCAAGCTGATCCAGCGCCCGTTCGGTCCCGTGGCCGTCTTCGGCGCCTCCAACTTCCCGCTGGCCTTTTCCACCGCGGGCGGCGATACCGCGTCCGCCCTTGCCGCAGGATGTCCGGTCGTCGTCAAGGGGCATTCAGCGCATCCGGGAACCGGTGAAATCATTGCCGAGGCGGTTCAAGCCGCCATCAAGTCCTGTGGACTTCATCCGGGTGTCTTTTCCCTGATCCAGGGCGGCAACCGCGCTGTCGGTCAGGCGCTCGTGCAGCATCCTGCCATTACCGCGGTCGGCTTTACCGGATCTCTGGGCGGAGGCCGCGCCCTCTTCGATCTTTGCGCACAGCGCCCCGTGCCGATCCCTTTCTACGGCGAACTCGGCTCGGTCAATCCGATGTTCCTGCTGCCGGAAGCCGTGAAGGCGCGTGGCGAGGCCATCGCAAAAGGCTGGGCCGGATCGTTGACCATGGGGGCAGGGCAGTTCTGCACCAATCCCGGGATCGCTCTGGTCATCGACGGACCGGATGCGGATGCCTTCGTCAATGCCGCCGTCGAGGCCCTGGGCGGGATCGGCAGCCAGACCATGCTGACCGACGGGATTGCAGACGCTTACCGCTCCGGCAGCCGGCGCGTTGCCGCATCGACCGGCATTCGCGAACTGATCGGCACGTCCTGTGAAACCAGGGAAGCGGCGCCTTACCTCTTCGAGACGAGTGGCGAGGCCTGGCTTGCCAACGAGGAACTGGCCGAGGAGGTCTTCGGCCCTCTTGGCATCATTGTCCGGGTGAAGGATACAGATCAGATGCGCCGGATCGCGCTGCAGCTTGAAGGCCAGCTGACCTGCACGCTGCATATGGACGACGGTGATTTGGGCCTTGCCCGGCAGCTCACCCCGATCCTGGAACGTAAGGCCGGGCGGCTGCTGGCAAACGGGTTCCCGACCGGCGTGGAGGTTGCAGATGCCATGGTCCACGGCGGGCCTTATCCGGCCTCCACGAACTTTGGCGCCACCTCCGTCGGCACGCTGGCCATCCGCCGCTTCCTGCGACCCGTCTGTTACCAGAACATGCCGGACGCGCTTTTGCCCACAAGCTAGACTGTAGGGAAAAGTCAGCGACTGATATCGTTAAGGTCGGGAGCG
>NZ_JBNKYW010000010.1:0-15916 GCF_050301095.1 Roseibium sp. | reverse complement strand
AGGCGTAGCACTCGATCCAGCCGGGAGAGGTGTCGGAGTGATACATGTAGGCACCGTCCGGCGTCCAGGCGAGGCCGTTGGAGCACTGCAACTCGTCCCGGATTTCCGCGACTTCACCGCTGCCGTCCACCCGATATAGGCCGGCAATCGGCTCGCGCGGAGAGCTGGTGTCCATGGTGCCGACCCAGAAGGCCCCATCCGGGCCGACCTTGCCGTCGTTGAGCCGGGTCCTTGGTTCATCGGCCTGGACTTCCGCCAGAAGCTCGCTGGATCCGGTCTCCGGATCGAACAGCAGGATCTTGTCCCAAACGGCCACCACCAGCCGGTCATCTTCCGTCAGGCCGAAGGAGCCGACTTCATTGTCGAATTGCCAGGAGACGATTTCCCGGCTGTCCCAATCCATCGACTGGATAGAGCGGCCCTGAATGTCCGTCCAGAGCAGGCGGTTCTTTCTGTCATCCCAAGTCGGGCATTCGGCAAGCTGATAAGTGGTGTTGAGTAATCGGGTGATGGTATGGGCCACCGGGGCGGGTTCCTTGAAAAGCCAATCCTTTGAATGGATGCGGACTATAACGGTCGTTGGTCCGGACGTCGACTGTCTTGCAATCAGTGTCAAATTCGTCTGGTCGGTAGTGCTCCCGGAGGGCCAGTTTCCTGGTTTCTTGAGGTAGTTGATGATCGGGACTTTCCGTCGGTACAGAAATCAACTCATGGACGATAAGGAGAAAAGAAGCCGTCAGACTTAACGCTGAGACATTCTCCCCGGTATAAAAGCTCACACTCATTTGGATCTAGATTTTTAAAGAAATTTTCTAGATCTGAGATTTGGCTGTGATCAATGGCGTAGGTCGCCAGCGCAAATTTCCAAGACTTCTCGGCGGCGTAGTCAACGTGGAAGAAGATTTTGTAGCAGCGGTTAGCGACGCAATCCACGTTTGAGACCAAATAGGCCTGATTGTATTCAACAATCCAGTCTTGTTGCCAGTAACTCATTTCATGGATGTGTTCTTTAACGTAATCAAGGATATGAGCAGGCGCATCAATTTGACCAATCAGGTTCTCGGTAACTTTCTTGTAGTCTTCACTTGGTTCCAGGTAGTCCTCTGAAAGTGCCGGGGCGACTGCAATACTCAGATGTGTGAGAACTGCCAAAGCTTGATAGAGATTTTGCAATAATGTCTGCATCATAAAGCGCTTTCGCATTCTGATTGGCGCGACTAGACTTAAGAGAAACTGCGACAATTAGGTGTCTGTCTCCAGCGGAATGGCCGTGCGTTTGACGATCGGGCGGATGGCGAAGGAGGATTTCATCCTCAGAACACCGGGGAGTTGGGCCAGGTGATCCCGGTGGATGCGTTCGAAGTCGATCGGGTCCCGTGCCGACAGCCGCAGGATATAGTCGGCGTCGCCCGCCATCAGGAAACACTCCATGATTTCCCCCGAGCGGGCGACGGCTCGTTCGAAGTTTTCCAGCGTTTCCTTGGACTGGCCGGTCAGCGAGATCTCGACGAAGACATCCATGTGCCGGCCGAGCTTCTTCTGGCTCAGGAGTGCGACGTATCTTTCTATGACGCCGGCTTCCTCCAGGGCACGCATCCGGCGCAGGCAGGCGGACGGGGACAGGCCGACCTTTTCCGCGAGATCCGCATTGGCGATGCGGCCGTCGGTCTGGAGGGCGTTGAGGATTTTCTTGTCAAGGCGGTCGAGTTTCATTTTGCTGCACTGCACATACTGCCGGGTTCGAGATCATACATAGCAGAATGTTCGATATCTTGTCTATTTGGCGCAAGAAAATTGCATCGTTAGAGGTTTCGACCACGAGGAACGCAAGCACATTCGACAAAATGAGGCGTAGACTTGAAGGCAATCGATAAGACTTCCAGAGGAGTTGGAAAAATGCGCATCGGTGTGCCGAAGGAAATCAAGAACCACGAATACCGGGTCGGCCTGACCCCGGACAGCGTTGTTGAAATGGTGGCTCATGGCCACGAAGTCGTGGTGGAAACCAATGCCGGTGCCGGCATCGGGGCCAGCGACGCCGATTATGAAGCAGCAGGTGCGAAGATCCTGGCGACCGCCAAGGAAGTCTTCGACGCCGCAAACATGATCGTGAAGGTGAAGGAACCCCAGGCCGTTGAACGCGCCATGCTGCGTCCGGACCACATTCTCTTCACCTACCTGCACCTTGCTCCGGATGCGGAACAGACCGCCGACCTCGTGAAGTCCGGCGCGACCTGCATCGCTTACGAAACCGTTGTCGATGCCAAGGGCGGCCTGCCGCTGCTGGTGCCGATGTCCCAGGTTGCCGGCCGTCTGTCGGTGATCGCCGGTGCAAAGGCACTGGAAAAGGCACAGGGCGGCTCCGGCACTCTCGTCGGCGGCGTTCCGGGCGTTGAGCCGGCCAAGGTCGTCGTCATCGGCGGCGGTGTCGTCGGTTCCCACGCAATCACCATGGCGCTCGGCCTCGGTGCGGACGTTACTGTTCTCGACCGCAGCACGACTGTTCTCGGTCAGCTGTCCCAGACTTTCGGTCCGGCCCTGAAGACCGTCTATTCCACCAAAGCCGCGCTCGAAAAGCACGTTCTGGAAGCCGACATGGTGATCGGTGCCGTTCTTGTTGCCGGTGCCGCCGCACCGAAGCTGGTCTCCAGGGACCTCGTCAGCCGCATGAAGGCAGGTTCGGTTCTGGTGGACGTTGCCATCGACCAGGGCGGCTGCTTCGAGACCTCCAAGGCAACCACGCACTCCGATCCGACCTACATCATCGACGATGTGGTTCACTACTGCGTTGCCAACATGCCGGGTGCCGTGCCGAAGACCTCCACCTACGCCCTTAACAACGCAACGCTGCCGTTCGCGCTGGCACTGGCCGACAAGGGCGCCAAGAAAGCCCTGCTCGAAGACGCAAACTTCCTGCCGGGCCTCAACGTCATCGGCGGCCAGGTCACCTGTGAAGCCGTTGCAACGGCTCTCGGCTACGACTACGTCGACCCGAAGGTTGCCCTGGAGCAGGCAAAGACCAGCGCGGCCGCCTGATAAAGGGTCAGTTCGCAGAAAAGAAGAGAAAAGCCGGTCCTTGGGGCCGGCTTTTTTCATGATAGAGGCTCGCAATTTATCTTACTGAAATTGCTAATTTTTCCGATGGTAATTAGACTGAGCTTGGTTCTCGGTTTTGCTTTTATTAGAGGAATTTCGACGTGTCCTTGAAGAAACGATATGTTGCAATTGTCTTGCCTGCAATATGCAGTCTACTCATTGTATTGCATGTGGATTCAGCTCATGCTGGAAACAGATTTTATGGATGCACGGAAGTGTTCAACGCCTTCAAATCGGCAATCAATGCTCCCGACAAGCATCTGATGAAGTACGCTGCATTTGCAAAAGGTCGCGCATTTACGATTACCGGCATGAAGGGATGTGGCTGGGCGCATGGCAAGAAAACTCAAGCTGAGGCGGATCGTATTGCCATGGCGGATTGTCGAAAGAACGCAAGAAACCCGGACAAGTGTTACATAGCGCTTAGATATCAGGAATAGGTTTCAGGGGGAGGGCTGCAAGTTCCTTCCAGCGCTTTCTTGATTACACCAGTCTTTCAATCTTGATTGCGATAGGCAGGCAGCTGTCACCAATAGAGCGCTGATCTACGGGCAGCGCACCTTGTAAGGTGTGCCGTCGAGGTCACGGGCAATGCAGTTGCGTGGGGTGGTGACGACGCCGACGAGGCCGCCGCCGATGGCGCCGAGGGCCGCGCCCGCCAGGGTCGCATTGACCGTGGAGCCTGCGACCGCGCCGATGGTGGCGCCGGTTGCCGCGCCGAGACCCGCTCCGATCAGCATGCGGTCCCGTTGGCTTTCCGTGTTGACGCACCCTGCCAGCAGAAGGGCGAGGGCGGCGGCGGTCAGGATGGGTTTCATCCGGAATCCCCTGGCGAGAAAATATCCCGCCAAGGGTGAAGATTTATGGTTAACAGATTCTTACCAGGGGCCGGGTTATCCAAACCCGATGCAGCAGAGCGGGGCGTAAAGAACACCCGCCTGCTGTATCGGTTCGGGTCAGTGTGCGGTTGCCGCACCGATGGCGGCTCCGCCGGCAGCGCCGACGGCCGCACCAGCAATAACAGGAGCCGCACCGGCACCGACCGCGGCGCCGACAATGGCGCCTGTGGCGGCACCGAGGCCGCCGCCGATCAGTGCACGGTCCCTTTGCGCGGCTGAGCTGCACCCTGCAAGCAAGGCGGCCGTTGCGGCCACGAGGAGTATCTTCTTCATGTTATCCCGCCTGTGAGATCCAGTAGCGTTTACATCCGCATCGATCAGGGGCAGGCAATCCGGTAGGGATTGCCGTAGCGGTCGTATGCGACACAGTTTTTCGGTGTCGTGGCCGCGCCGACGATCGCACCGCCCGCGGCGCCGATAGCAGCACCCGCAAGGGCCGGACCGGCGCCTTTGCCGGCGGCCGCGCCGATGATGGCGCCCGTTGCCGCACCAAGACCGCCACCTACAAGGGCACGGTCCGTCTGGCTGTCGGACTGGCAACCAGCAAGAAACGCGACGGAAGCCGCAATCAGAAGAATTTTTTTCATCATGGTTTTCCTACCGGGATGAACTGCACAGGCAAATGAGACGTGATTACGGGCAGGCAACGCGGTACGGATTGCCGTAGCGGTCGTAAGCGACGCAGTTCTTCGGCGTCGTACCCGCGCCGACAATCGCGCCACCGGCACCGCCGATAGCCGCGCCAACCAGCGCTCCGCCGACGTCACCCGTTGCAGCCGCACCGATGGCTGCGCCCGTTGCAGCGCCGAGGCCACCGCCAACCAGTGCACGGTCGCGCTGGCTGTCGGACTGACATCCGGCGAGGGCAAGGCCGACTGCGGCGAGCAGAACAAGTTTCTTCATTAAGATTCTCCCTTTCAAACCGTACCAGACGGCCAATCAACGAATAAAATCACACCGAAGGTAAGCTGCTTTGCGGTTTGGAGCAATCTTTCATAGCCATAACCGACCGGCGGTGAAAAGAATCCGGAACAGACTTCTTTAGGAATGTGAAACAGATAGCTGCCGGTGAGGCAAAAATATGGCGGGAGCCTTGGCTCCCGCCGCTTTCAGTAACCGCACCCGGTCACAATCGGCAGTCAGGACTTGAGCGCGGCCAGCAGGCCTCGCGTCGAGGCATCCTTGGAATCGGCCGGAACGTCGCCCTTGACCATCGGCAGGAGGGCCGTTGCCAGCTCCTTGCCAAGCTCGACGCCCCATTGGTCAAAGGAATTGATGCCCCAAATCACGCCCTCCACAAAAACGCGATGTTCATAGAGGGCGATCAGGCGGCCGAGCGCGAAGGGAGTGAGCTTGTCATAGACAAGCGTGATCGAAGGCCGGTCACCGGGGAAAACCTTGTGTGGGGCCAATCGCTCGACCTCTTCGTCCGCCATGCCGGAAGCCGTCAGGAGGGCCTTGGCCTCGTCGAGCGTACGGCCCAGCATCAGGGCCTCGGACTGGGCCAGGCAATTGGCGACCAGCAGGTCATGATGATGCTTCAGGTCGTCTTCGTGGCCATTGGCGGCAATCAGGAATTCGCAAGGAATTACCGTCGTGCCCTGGTGCAGCAACTGGTAGAAGGCGTGCTGGCCGTTGGTGCCGGGCTCGCCCCAGACCAGCGGACCGGTTTCCTGGTCGACCGGGCTGCCGTCCAGCTTGACCCGCTTGCCGTTGGATTCCATGTCCAGCTGCTGCAGATAGGCGGGCAGGCGGGCAAGGCGCTGGTCGTAGGGTAGGACAGCGCGGGCGGAATAACCCAGAATATCCCGGTTCCAGATGCCGATCAGTGCCATCAGGACGGGCAGGTTTTTCTCAAGAGGTGCTTGCCGGAAATGGGTGTCGAGCGCATGGGCGCCTTCCAGGAAATCGGAAAAGGCATCCGGTCCGATGGCGATCATCAACGGCAGGCCAATGGCGGACCAGACCGAATAGCGGCCGCCGACCCAATCCCAGAAGCCGAAGACGCGGGCTTCATCGATGCCAAAGGCGGAAACCTTGTCGAGGGCGGTCGAGACGGCTGCAAAATGATCGCCAACGGCTTCTTCGCCAAGCGCTTCGGAGATCCATTTGCGCGCGGTCTGCGCGTTGGTCATGGTCTCGACGGTGGTGAAGGTCTTCGAGGCGACGATGATCAGCGTGGTGGCCGGGTCCAGCTTTTCCAGCGTGTCGGCGATATGAGCGCCGTCGACATTTGAGACGTAGTGCAGTTCCGGGCCGTCATGATAGGGCGCGAGCGCCAGCGTGGTCATGACCGGGCCGAGATCCGACCCGCCGATGCCGATATTGACTACGTCGGTGAATGCCTGACCGGAAGAGGAGGTGAGCTCGCCCGAGCGGACGGCTTCGGAAAAATCGGCCATGGCGTCCAGGACGGCGCGCACGTCCGGCATCACGTCCTCGCCGTCGACGAGGACCGGATCTTCGGACCGGTTGCGAAGGGCCGTGTGCAGCACTGCGCGCTTTTCCGTGCCGTTGATTTTTTCTCCGGCGAACATTGCCGCCCGCTTGCCTTCCACGTCCGCGGCCCTGGCCAGATCGAGCAGTAATGCAAGGGCGTTGGCGTCGACCCTGGTCTTGGAGAAATCGAGCAGCAGATCGTCACAGCGCGCGGAGAGGGTTTCGAACCGGGCCGGGTCCGCCGCAAAGAGATCCCGCAGCGTCGTGCCCTTCAACTCATCGGCTTTTTTGCTGAGAGAAACATAGGCTGCCTCGAGCGCCATACAACATCTCCTTAAATCGATTTAATCCGCTTGGTTCCGCGCTTTTCAGGCGCCGGGGATGAGATAGCACACCAGGGTGCCAAGGGGGAGAGGAAATTCAAAAAATTACTCTCCCCCAAGCCTTATGCGTGCGAGGGCGGTTAATTGATGGGCGCCAGCAACTCCTCGGCGGTCACGAGCGGACGGATGCCATGGGATTGGTCTTCCTTGAAGACGTTGCCGTTTTCAACCCAGGCGTTAAGTGAGTTGATGTCCAGCTTGGTGCATTGCGGCCGGACGCTCCAGGTCACCTGAAGGGGGGAGCAAACCTCCTGCGTGTAGCTTGGGCCCGTTGTCGAGCCTATGAAGGTGACCGGATCTCCCGTTCCCTCTGGAAGTGCCTTGGCCTGGTGGAGTCCGTTCCGAATGGTGCCGCCATAGCCAAAATCAAGAAAATTCGCGGCTTTCGGATCATTTACGACAAGAAAGACTTGGGTCTCCACGCGCAGTTGCGGGTTGGCACAGGCGTCGCTCAGGCAGGTTCCCAGGCCGTTGCCGGGCGTGATGTCACAGGAGGAATAAACCCAGTGGACCTCGATCGTATCGCCCGGTTTTACGCCCTTGTAGGCGTTGCCTGCCGGTTCGGCCAGTTCCTGGGGCGTGAGTTGATCCGTTTCGTTGCATTTGAACCCGCCATATTTGCCGTCCCCGGCAAACACGGAGAAACCGGGCCCTTTGTGTTCAGCGTTTGTGTGGGTGTGAATGTCGCAGAGGTTGAGTTTGTTCGCGGCGGGCGCAAACGCCACCGCGGCCGTATTCTTTCCGGCCTTGTTTGTTATGTCCCGCGGTGTCTGCGGGCCGAAACCGGTGCATAGCGCTTCGGCCTGTGCGGCGGAAATCGTGGAAAGAAGAAAGAGTGTTTGTACAGTCAATCCTTTAATGAAAGTCATTGCGGCCTCCTCAGTTGCCTGCCTGCCCGCGATTGAGGGCGCGCGCGTGGTCCGGCGCCTCCAATCGAGGGGTGCGGGTATGAAACACGCGTTTTCAAGGTTTGTCATCGTTCGTGTTGTGTTTAGGTGAACGCCTGCCGGACAGGAGCCGGGATAAGTAATCCGCCGGATAATTTTTTTGGGAACTGCTGCGTGTCATTAAGCGAAATGCAAGTATACGCAGCGTAATTTTCTGTCATGAGTGACAAGCGCAAAAAACACGGTCTGGCCCATTTGCAGGATCGCCCCGAGGCGAAAGAGGACGTCCTCGTGGTGGATTTCGACACGTTGGCCGTGATCGACGCGGTGGTTTCGAACGTCAGCCAGTGGGGCGGATGCCTGAAGTCGGATAACGCAGGTGAGCTATACAAGAACATCGGTATCCGGACGAAGGGGGCGTCCAAGCTGATCAAGGCGCATGTGACAGCGGTCAAGAGCGGCGAAGCCACCATCGTATTTGCCACGGAAGACAAGTCTGTTCTGGATAAACGGCAGGAAAGACGGGCCGACGTCAGCATCCAGGTCACGATTGCCGATACCGACGGTTTGACCGAAATCAGTGGAACCATCGTGGACGCGGGCCACAACGGTTGCAAGGTCAAGGCGAACGGACTGACGGCACTTCCGGAAGAAGTGTTGTTGACCGTCAGCAAGTTCGAGAAGCCGATCGTCGCCGAATTCGCCTGGCGCGACGAGCAGTCCGCCGGCTTGCGCCTGCTCTGGGACCGGACCTTGCAGGACGATGAAGATGCGGCGGATGCCGCCTTCGCCGCTGCCGAGTTGGAGGAAATGGCCAGCTCGGAAGCCGCTTCCTGACGCAAACGCTACCCCGCTTGCCTCTTCCCGAACAGCGGGCTCCCGGTCAGTTGTTGAGACCGGCTGCGGCCCTTGCGCGTTCTTCGATGCCGGCCCAGTCTTCCGCCGCGATCGACTTGGCATCGGCAATCCAGGAGCCGCCGACACAAAGGACGTTGGGGAGTTTCAGGTAGTCAGGCGCCTTGTCGAGGCTGACGCCACCCGTCGGGCAGAATTTGGCGGCCGCCAGCGGCGACGACAGGGATTTCAGGTAGGCCGCACCACCGGCCTGCTCCGCCGGGAAGAACTTCAGACGCCTGTAGCCGCGTTCCAGCAGATACATGACTTCGGATGCTGTCGCAGCGCCGGGCAGAAGCGGCACGCTGTGCTGATCGGCGGCATCGAGCAGTGCCTCGGTCGCCCCGGGGGATACGATGAACTGCGCTCCCGCTGACACCGCTTCGTCGTACTGTTTGCCGTCCAGAACGGTACCCGCACCCACGATGGCGCCCTGCACATGCTCGTTGACAGCGTCGATCGCTTCAAGTGCGTGGGGGGTGCGAAGCGTGATCTCGATGGCCGGAAGGCCGCCGCGCACCAGAGCTTCGGCCATCGGTACGGCCTTTTTCGGGTCCTCCACGACCAGCACCGGGATCACCGGCGCCGCGCACATCACCTTCTCGATTTTTTCAATGTCCTGGGCCATGTTCTTTTCGAAACCTCATTCTTGTCACCCCTGCGAAGGCGGGGGTCCAGTAATCGTGGCCATTGCCGTGGATCGCTCTCGACGTCAATGCGTACTGTATCCCGGCCTTTCGCTTCGCTACAGCCGGGATGACAATCCGCAACCGGCCCGGCTTTCCTTAAGATCGTCTGCTTTTATCCGCCAAACACATGCGCACCCATGTCCGGCGTGCCGACATTCGCTCGGAAGGCGGCAAAAAGATCGCGGCCGACGCCTGTCTGGTGATGGCTCAAGTCCATCTCGGCAGCGGGGCGAGCGTTCAATTCGGCTTCGTCCACCAGAACTTCCAGTTTGCCGGTGACCGCGTCCACGCGGATCATGTCGCCGTCGCGGATTTTCGCGATCGGCCCACCGGCCGCGGCTTCCGGGGTTACGTGGATGGCGGCCGGAACCTTGCCGGAGGCGCCGGACATGCGGCCGTCGGTGATGAGAGCCACCTTGTGGCCACGGTCCTGAAGGATGCCGAGGCATGGAGTCAGCTTGTGAAGCTCCGGCATGCCGCAGGCCTTCGGGCCCTGGAAACGGACGACGGCGGCGACGTCGCCGGTCAGTTCCTTGTTGTTGAAGGCGGTCAGGAACTCCTCCTGGGAATGGAAAACGCGTGCAGGGGCCTCGATGACGTGACGCTCTTTCGCGACCGCGGAAATCTTGATCACCGCCTTGCCGAAATTGCCGGTCAGCATTTTCAGACCGCCCGTCGGCTGGAACGGGGAGGAGAGCGGCGCCAGAACGGTTTCGTCGCCCGATTTCTCCGGAGCCGGCTCGCGCCGAACATTACCGTCCGCGTCGAGTTTTGCTTCCACCGTGTAACCGGAAAGATCCGAGCCGTAGACGGTCTTGACGTCCTGATGGAGATACCCGTCGGACAGAAGTTCGCGGATGAGGAAGGCAAGTCCGCCGGCGGCCTGGAAATGGTTCACATCCGCCTTTCCGTTGGGGTAGACGCGGGCCAGCAGCGGCACCACGTCGGAAAGGTCGGAAATGTCGTCCCAGGTCAGCCGGATGCCCGCGGTGGCAGCGATGGCGACCAGATGCATGGTGTGGTTGGTGGACCCGCCCGTGGCATGCAGGCCGACGACGCCGTTGACGATGGCCTTTTCGTCGATGATTTCGCCCGCTGGCGTGTATTCATTGCCGAGGGCAGAAATCGCCAGGGCGCGTTTCGCCGCTTCCCTGGTCAGCGCATCGCGCAGCGGGGTGCCCGGATTGACGAAGGACGCGCCCGGCATGTGCAGGCCCATGATCTCCATCAGCATCTGGTTGGAATTGGCGGTGCCGTAGAAAGTGCAGGTGCCGGGGGAGTGATAGGCCTTGGACTCGCTTTCAAGAAGCGCGTCCCGGCCGACCTTGCCTTCCGCGTAGAGCTGGCGGACCTTGGCCTTGTCGTCATTGGAAATGCCGGTCGTCATCGGACCGGCGGGCACGAAGACGGCGGGCAGATGCCCGAAGGAAAGGGCTGCAATCGCGAGACCCGGAACGATCTTGTCGCAGATGCCGAGGAACACGGCCGCATCGAACATCTGGTGCGACAGGCCGATGGCAGCCGCCATGGCGATCACGTCGCGGGAGAAGAGCGAGAGCTCCATGCCGTCCTGGCCCTGGGTGACCCCGTCGCACATGGCCGGAACACCGCCGGCCACCTGCGCCACGGCGCCAACATCATGGGCGGCCTTGCGGATCAGCTCCGGATAGGTCTCATAGGGCTGGTGGGCCGACAGCATGTCGTTATAGGAGGTAATGATGCCGAGGTTCGGCACAACGTCGCCGGAAAGGGCCTGTTTGTCCGACAGGCCACAGGCTGCAAATCCATGCGCAAGGTTGCCGCAGGAGAGGCGGGAGCGTTGCGGGCCTTTCTCCGCGGCCTGGCCGATCCGCTCCAGATAGGCGGAGCGGCTGTCGTGGCTGCGTTTGACGATCCGTTCGGTAACGTCGCCGATGCGATCCTGGATGGTCATGGTGTCTGGTCCTTTGCTAACCGGTTTCCGGTCTGGCTCACTTGGGTCCGGCTTCCTCGCAAATAGGGCGAATTCGCCCCATTGCAGCTTGCTAATCGATTTAAATGGCGCAATTGCACAGGACGGGTCCTGCGCAACTTTCTTACTTGCCGTCGTCTTCCGCCCAGGTGCGTCCGTCGCGCTCTACAAGGGCGATGGACGCAGAAGGCCCCCACGTTCCGGCGGTATAGCCCTTCGGGGTTTCCTTGGAGGCGGCCCAGGCGGACAGGATCGGGTCGATCCAGGCCCAGGCGGCGTCGACTTCGTCTCGGCGCATGAACAGGGTCTGGTTGCCGCGGATCACGTCCATGATCAGGCGCTCGTAAGCATCGGGATTGCGAACCTTGAAGGCTTCCGCGAAGCTCATGTCGAGTGGAACCTGGCGCAGGCGCATGCCGCCCGGGCCCGGGTCCTTGATCATGACCTGCATCTGCACGCCTTCATCCGGCTGCAAGCGGATGATCAGGCGGTTGGCGGTGATGGCTCCGGCTTCGTCGCTGAAAATCGAGTGCGGAATCGGCCGGAACTGGACCACGATTTCCGAAACTCGCTGGGCCAGACGCTTGCCGGTACGCAGGTAGAAGGGCACACCCGCCCACCGCCAGTTGGCGATCTCCGCCTTCAGCGCGACGAAGGTTTCCGTGCCGCTGCTGTCGTCGCCGAGCTCGTCCAGATAGCCGGGCACCGCGCCGCCGGCCGATGCGCCGGCCCGGTACTGGCCACGCACCGTCAGTTTGTCGGCATTGTTTTCGGTAATCGGTGCGAGCGCTTTCAGAACCTTGAGCTTTTCATCGCGAACGCTGTCCGCGTTCATGGACTCCGGCGGCTCCATCGCCACGAGGCAGAGCAGCTGAAGCATGTGGTTCTGGACCATGTCGCGCAGGGCACCGGCCGTGTCGTAGTAACCGGCGCGTCCGCCGACGCCGAGCGCTTCGGCAACCGTGATCTGCACATGATCGATATGGGCCGCGTTCCACAGCGGCTCGAAGAGGGCGTTGGCAAAGCGCAGCGCCATCAGGTTCTGCACCGTTTCCTTGCCGAGATAATGGTCGATACGGAAGACCTGATCTTCGTTGAAAACCGAGCCGACGGTGTCGTTGAGCACTTTTGCGGACGCCCCGTCCTTGCCGATCGGCTTTTCGATGACGACACGCGAGTGGTCGTTGACCGCCCCGGTCTTGCCGAGATGTTCGCAGATCGTGCCGAAGAGATCCGGCCCGACCGCCAGGTAGAAGGCGCGGATGGCATCCGGACGTTCCTCGAGAACCGCCTTCAGATCATCGAACCCCGCGCCGGAGGCAACGTCGATCTTGACGTAGCGTATGCGTTCCAGAAATTTCTTCAGGTGCTCGTCGTCCAGATCCTTGACGTGCTCCTTGAGGGCTTCTTTGGCGTAGTTCCGGTAGTCGTCGTCCGTATAGTCGCGGCGGGCGCTGCAGACGATGCGGGCTTCCGGCGGCATCTGGCCATCGGCATCCCGGTGATAAAGGGCCGGAAGAAGCTTGCGGTGTGCAAGGTCGCCGGAAGCTCCGAACACGACCAGGTCGAAATCTTCAACTTCAATGACGCGTACCGCCATAAACACATCCCTTTCAGACATCTGTCTCATCATCCGGCCGCCGAAACTACCGCGGAACATGGTTCCGGAGGCTCGATGGTTCGGCAGGTTTTTAAATCGATTTAATTCGTTTGTCAGCCCCTCATTTCAAGGCAGCCCACTCTTTTTCCAGCTCAGTCATGCGCGGCAGATCCGCTCCGCGCCGCGAACAAGTGACGGCGGCTGCCCTGACCGCGAAAGCAAGAAGGTTGTTTATGCGTGTTTCGTCAAGGCCTGACAGTCTATCACGGCCGGTGGCGCCAAGCTGTTTCAGGCCGGCAAGCAGCGCCGCCTGGAAGGTGTCGCCGGCACCGACGGTATCTTCGACGGTTACGCGAACACCCGGACAATCGATTTTCAAATCCGAAGTGTAGGCGGTCGCTCCGTTGCCGCCCCTGGTGACGACAACAAGATCCGGGCCAAGCGCCAGCCACTTGCGGACAACTTCATCGACCGGTTCGCCGGGTAAAATCAGCTCAAGGTCCTCGTCGCTGACCTTGACGACATCGGTGAGCGGCACCATGGCCTCTGTGTTCTGCCGCCAGAGCATCATGTCTGAAACGACGGTCGGGCGGATGTTGGGATCGAAGGAAATCAGCGTATGCGGTCGCTCGCGTTCGATCAGGGTTTTAAGCGCGGTTGCCACCGGATCCACCAGCGCCGTGTAGGAGCCGACGTGCAGGAAAAGGGGCGGCTCGGGAAAGTCAGGCAGGTCGTCCGTCGTCACCATGCGGTCGGCGGCGCCGGCCCCGTAGAACGTGTAGGCCGGGTGACCGTGTTCGTCCTTCTGCACAACGCTGAGCGTCGTCAGGTGATCGGTTCTCAGAATGTAGTCTTCCGAAACGCCTTCAGTGCGAAACTTCTGCACCAGCCTTTCCCCGAGCGCATCGCGTGAAATGCCGCCGAAAAAGGCAGCATCCTCTCCAAGGCGCGCGAGGCCCATGGCGACATTGAAAGGGGAACCGCCGATGCGGGCGTCGAAGGAAAGGCTGTCGCCGGAAGAGGCTTCTCCGAAGAGATCAAAAAGCGCTTCGCCGCAAATCAGAAACATATGGAGTCAGGTCTTTCATAGTTTGCAATTGTCAGCTCACGAGAGTGCGTTGTACCGAAGATCTTTCGGCTTTTTTGATCCGAAGAACAACACTTTCGTCGTCATCCTGAGGAGGGCCAACGATCCTCCTCAGGATGAGGTATCAGTTTTGGGACACGCTTCAGACCGTCTCGACTGCAAGGACAAGGACGGCCCTCAATGGCCCCTGAAGTTCTTTTCCCTTTCCATTCCTAAGCCGCCAAACTCTCCGGCGGATCCATTGCGCCGGTCATGATGGCGACGGCGTCGGACATTGAGTAGTCGGAGGGGTTGATGACGCAGGCGCGGCGGCCGAGGCGGTGGATATGGATGCGGTCGGCGACCTCGAACACATGCGGCATGTTGTGGCTGATCAGCACGATCGGCATGCCGCGCGCCTTCACGTCCTTGATCAGCTCCAGCACCCGGCGGCTTTCCTTGACGCCGAGGGCTGCCGTCGGCTCGTCCATGATGACGACCTTGGAGCCGAAGGCGGCCGCCCGGGCCACCGCCACCCCCTGGCGCTGGCCGCCCGACAGCGTTTCCACCGCCTGGTTGATGTTCTGGATGGTGAGCAAGCCCAGCTCGTTGAGCTTGTCGCGGGCGATGTCCTCCATCCGCTTGCGGTCGAGCTGGCGCAGCCACTTGCCGCGAAAGCCGGACTTCCGGATCTCGCGGCCCATGAACATGTTGTCGGTGATCGACAGGGCCGGCGACATGGCAAGGGTCTGGTAGACCGTCTCGATGCCCGCCTCCCGCGCGTCGATCGGCGAGGCGAAGCGGACGGGCCGGCCGTCCAGCAGGACCTCGCCCTCGTCCGGCAGGACCGCGCCGCTGAGGGCCTTGATCAGGGTGGACTTGCCCGCCCCGTTGTCTCCGATCACCGCCAGGATCTCGCCCGGGTAGAGTTCGAAGTCGGTATGGTCCATGGCCACCACACGGCCGTAGCGCTTGACCAGGTTGCGTGCTTGCAGGACAGGTTCCATCACACCGATACCTTTCTGATCCATTGGTCGACGGCAACCGCCGCGATGATGAGAATGCCGATCAGGAGATAGGTCCACTGGGCATCGGCCCCGAGCAGACGCAGACTGAGGGTGAACACGCCGACGATCAGGGCCCCGAACAGGGTTCCGAGGATGGAGCCGCGGCCGCCGAAGAGCGAGATGCCACCGATCACCACGGCGGTGATGGACTCGATGTTGGCGAGCTGGCCCGTCGTCGGGGAAACGGATCCGATACGGCCGATCATGGCCCAGCCGGCAAAGGCGCAGATCAGGCCGGAGAGCATGTAGACCGAGATCAGCACCTTCTTGACCTGAACGCCGGAGAGCTGTGCGGCTTCCGGATCGTCGCCGACCGCATAGACATGGCGCCCCCAGGCGGTCTGCCGCAGGGCATAGGCCAGGACCAGCACCAGCAGCACCATGAAGATGACGCCGTATGTGAAGATCGCGCCGCCGATGTTGATCTTGTTGCCGAAGAACTGCAGCAAGGGGGCGGCGTCGGCGATCTCCTGCGAACGAATGGTCTCGTTGGCCGAATAAAGGAAATTGGTGGCCAGAACGATCTGCCACATGCCGAGCGTGACGATGAAGGGCGGCAGCTTCACCACGGCAACCAGGAAGCCGTTGATGTAACCGCACAGCGTGCCGCAGATCAGGCCGCAGACGATGGCGAGCTCGGTGGGCAGTCCATAGCGGAAGGTGAACTGGCCCATGACCACGGACGACAGCACCATGATCGCGCCGACGGAGAGATCAATGCCCGCTGTCAGGATGACGAGGCTCTGGGCCGCTGCGACGATGCCGACGATCTGCACCTGCTGCAGGATCAGCGTCATGGCGAAGGGGGAGAAGAGTTTCGAGCCGAGCAGCGCGCCGAATATGATCAGCGAAAGCAAGAGAACGATCAGCGGCACCAGCGACGGTGTCTGGTGCAGCGTGTGCTGGATCTTGTGTCCGATGCCATGATGGTGTTCATCGAATGAG
>NZ_JBNKYW010000009.1:0-15942 GCF_050301095.1 Roseibium sp. | reverse complement strand
CGCCGGGCCGCGGAGATCAACAAGGCTTTGGAAAACGTACCGGAACTGCGCCCGCGTGTGCGCGCTGCTTTCCTGGTCAGTGACCGCCGCTGGGACCTGCAGCTTGAAAACGGCATTTCCATTCACCTGCCGGAAGAAAATATCGAGGCCGCGCTGACCGACCTGGTGGAAATGGACGAGGAAAACGGGCTTCTGTCTCGTGACATCGTGGCAATCGACATGCGTCTGGAGGACCGGGTTACCGTCCGTCTGTCGGACGAAACCGCCGAAGAACGCAAGGTAATGACCAACGGAAACAGCCGGTCGGGCAAGAAGGAGCGGCAGACATGAGCCGTTCCTCCAACCATCTTTACCTGCCCAAGATGCGCCCGCTGCCGAGCCGCCGCTCGGTTATCATGTCCGTGTTGGACGTGGGGTCGACGAAGGTCTGCTGCCTGATCGCCAAGCTGGTTCCGCAGGAAGACAAGGCGATCCTCTCCAGCCGGTCGCACAAGGTGGAAGTGCTGGGCTACGGTTATCAGCGCTCGCGCGGTATCAAGTCCGGCGTGGTTGTCGACATGGATGCGGCCGAACAGGCAATCCGTTTGGCCGTCGACAGCGCCGAACGCATGGCGGGCGTGACGGTCGAATCGCTGATTGCCAACATCAGCTGCGGCCGCCTGCAGAGCGAGATCTACGGCGCCAATGTTCCGCTGGCCGGAGATAGCGTATCGGAAGCCGATATCCAGCGCGTACTGTCCGCTGGCTCCAGCCACTCCGTCACGGAAGGCCGGGCAGTCACGCACGCCTTGCCGATTTCCTATTCGCTGGACGGCAGCCGGGGCATTCGCGATCCGCGCGGCATGATGGGTCACAAGCTCGGTGTCGACATGCAGGTCGTGACGGCGGAAATCCCGCCGGTGCGCAATCTGGAACTTTGCATCAACCGTGGTCACCTGCATGTGGAAACCATGGTGGCGACACCCTTTGCCAGCGGCCTGTCCACGATTGTCGACGATGAGGCCGAGCTCGGCGTTGCCTGCATCGACATGGGCGGCGGCACCACGACGCTGTCGGTCTTCGTCGACGGCAACATGGTTCATCTCGACGCGATCGCCGTCGGCGGCAACCATGTGACCACCGATATCGCACGCGCGTTCGCCACCCGTCTGCAGGACGCTGAACGGCTGAAAACCCTTTATGGCTCACCGCTGGCTTCCAGCTCCGACGACCGTGACCTGCTCACGGTGCCGCCGCTGGAAAGCGACAGCGATCTGCCCAACCAGATCCCGCGCTCGGCGCTGACCCGTGTCATCCGCCCGCGTGTGGAAGAAATCCTAGAACTCGTGAGAGATCGCCTGACCGCGTCCGGATTTGCCGGGCGGGTCGGCAAGCAGATTGTGCTGACGGGAGGCGCAAGTCAGCTCACGGGTCTTGGAGAAGTTGCGCGTCACATCCTGGGGCGCAACGTCCGTCTTGGCCGGCCGCTAGGCGTCGCCGGTCTTCCCGAGGCCGCCAAGGGTCCGGCTTTTGCCGCCGCCGTCGGTCTCTTGATTTATCCGCAGGTCGCCCAGATCGAACAGTTCGAGCACAAGAACAGACGATCGGGGTGGGGCGGGCAATCTGGTTATCTGGCCCGCGTTGGCCAGTGGATCAGGGAAAGCTTCTGACGACATGAGCCAAGAAGACGAAAACCAGGAATTGGAACTGCCGGTAGTGGCAGAGGAAGTTAGGGAAGAAGTGGGTTCTCCCGAAACGGGAGCACCTGTGGGTCGCGAGGAAAACATGACGATTAACCTGAAAATGCCCGACATTCAGGAGCTGAAGCCGAGGATTACGGTTTTCGGCGTCGGCGGCGCGGGCGGAAACGCCGTCAATAATATGATCACTGCGGGTCTCCAGGGCTGCGACTTCGTCGTTGCCAACACGGATGCCCAGGCCCTTGCCATGAACCAGTCCGACCGTCTCGTCCAGATGGGCGTCGCGGTGACGGAAGGTCTTGGCGCAGGTTCCCAGCCGGAAGTCGGCTCTGCCGCGGCTGAAGAAGTGATCGACGAGATCAACGACCATCTGTCCGGCTCGCACATGGTGTTCATCACCGCCGGCATGGGTGGCGGAACCGGCACCGGCGCTGCCCCGGTCATTGCCCGGGCGGCGCGCGAGCAGGGCATCCTGACCGTCGGTGTCGTGACCAAGCCGTTCCAGTTCGAAGGCGCCCGCCGGATGCGGATCGCTGAATCGGGCATCGAGGAACTGCAGCGCAATGTCGACACGCTGATTGTCATCCCGAACCAGAACCTGTTCCGGATCGCCAATGCACAGACCACCTTCGCCGATGCCTTCGCAATGGCCGACCAGGTGCTTTATTCCGGTGTTGCCTGCATCACCGACCTGATGGTCAAGGAAGGTCTCATCAACCTTGACTTCGCCGACGTCCGCTCCGTGATGCGCGGCATGGGCAAGGCCATGATGGGCACCGGCGAAGCCAGTGGAGAGAAGCGGGCCCAGCAGGCAGCGGAAGCTGCCATCGCAAACCCGCTGCTCGACGAATCCTCCATGAAGGGTGCCAGGGGCCTGCTCATCTCCATCACCGGCGGCAACGATCTGACGCTGTTCGAAGTGGACGAAGCGGCCACCCGGATCCGTGAGGAAGTGGATGCCGACGCCAACATCATCCTTGGCGCGACTTTCGACGAAACCCTTGACGGCCTGATCCGTGTTTCTGTTGTTGCCACCGGTATTGACAAGGAGGAAGGCCTTGCGGCCAACACCTTTCCGTCAGCAGCACAGCCTGTGAAACTGGAACAGCCGGCGGCCAGCCGCACGCCGGAAATCTCGACGGCAAGACCGGCCATTGCAGCAGAGAAGGCCAACGCGCAGGACGCCGCCGCAAAGGCCGTTGCCAACCTGGAGAAGGAACTGGCTCTGCCCGATCCCCAGCCGGTTGCCGTTGCCAGCGACCCGGACGTCGAGATCAAGCGGATCCAGCCTGCAAGCGGCGGCCTGAACGACAAGGGCCGGATGATCGACCTGGAAGACGATACGCCAGCTCCGGTGGTTGATGATACGCCGGTCAGCAAGCCTTATATTCCGCCGGTCGCCCAGGAACACAGCCCTGCGCCGCGCATGCCGCGCGTCGAGGATTTCCCGCCGATCGCTCAGCGTGAATTCCGGGCCCAGCAGTCTGCTCCGGCTCCGCAGCAGAGCCAGCCTCAGGCAACCGCTCCGCAGCAAAATGCGGAAACCGCTGCTCAGCCGGCCGCTCAGGTTCCGGATTATGCCGATCACGGTGAGGAAGACCGGCGTCCGATGGGGCTCCTGCGTCGGCTTGCCAGCGGTCTGGGTCGCCGGGAAGACGAAGAGGAATTCGAGACCGATGCTCCGGTCGCCCGCACGGCACCGCAGATGCAGCCTCAGCCGCAGGCCGCTCCGCGCGCACCTCAGCAGCGTTCCGCTCTCGGTGCTGCGGGTCAGCTGGACGGCACCGGCCGTGCCGCGCCGAAACCGGTCAGCGCCACCGACGACGAACAGTTGGAAATTCCGGCGTTCCTGCGCCGTCAGGCCAACTGATTTTCCAGCGATCCTCTTCCCTGATCGCAGCAGCCCGGAGCGAAAGCTCCGGGCTGTTTCCGTTACGGAAAAATTTCCCTTTTCAATTCAGTGCCTTGCTAGCCTGTGAATCGTTACAAAGCGTAATAAAGCTTTATTTCGCTCTGCAGCGTAACGCGACTATCTTCCCCTCAATTCGTGATCGTTAAAAGTTCGTAGGCTTTAGGGGGCAAAAGCCGGACTTTCAGGTCACAAACCGGAAGGGCTGGGTTTTATGACCACTTATGTTGACCGACAGACGACGCTTGCCGATCAGGTGACACTGACCGGGATCGGCGTTCATTCGGGTAAACCCGCGTCGATTACGCTGGTGCCTGCCGAAGCCGGGGTCGGCATCGTGTTCACGCGGACCGACCAGGACAGCGCTGAAGAAGTTCCCGCCCTATGGAACAAGGTTTCGGCAACCGCGCTCTGCACCGTGATCGGAGATCCTTCCTCTGACGGTATCGCGACGATCGAACATCTGATGGCAGCGCTCTCCGGCATGGGCGTCGACAACCTGATCGTCGAAATCGACGGTCCGGAGATGCCGATCATGGACGGCAGCAGCGCCGCCTTCGTCGAGGCGATTGAGCAGATCGGCCTGAAGCGCCTGGACCGTGGCCGCCGCTATCTCAAGGTGAAGAAGACCGTCCGGGTGGATAACGGCAATGCCTGGTGCGAACTGCATCCGCATGACACGACACGGTTCGACATCACCATCGATTTCGACACGCCGCTGATCGGCGAGCAGAAGTTCACTTCCGACATTACCCCGGACGTTTTCCGCGACGATCTCTCGCGTGCGCGCACTTTCGGTTACGTGAAGGATGTCGAGCAGCTCTGGAAAATGGGCTTCGCCCTCGGCTCATCCCTGGAGAATTCCGTCGCCATTTCCGAAGACAAGGTTCTCAATCCGGAAGGTACCCGATGGCCGGACGAGTTCGCCCGTCACAAGGCGCTTGACGCGGTCGGTGATCTGGCGCTGGCAGGCCTGCCGATTCTGGGGCTCTACCGTTCCTACAAGGGTGGTCACAAGATGAACCATGCCATCCTGGTCAAACTTTTCGAAGATCCGAGTGCCTTCGAGATTATCGAATCTCCGGCCTTCCGTCAGGTCGGGCAGGTCGACAAGGGCGGTCTCGCAGCTGCCGCGGCCTTCGGACCGGACGTTTCCTGAAAATTATGACCGGCCGCTTCCCTGAAGCGGCCATTTTCGTTTCAGCGGAATTCGGCATTATTTCTGCCGCTTGCCATAAATTTGCTCAAAAAAACCGTCAGATGGCCGATGAGGACGTGACGGGGACAGGCATCTTCCGCTAAACACTCCTGTCGATGAATTACGTGGCCGTCTCTGATTGTGGCCGAATGGGCCAATGCGGCTCGGGAGTATGGGCGTGAATGGAATGGACACTGGTTTCGGAAAACGCGGAACCAAGCGCATGAAGATCTTCCTGACGATGGCAATCCTGGCAGCCCCGCTCGCGCTTGGCGCCTGCAGCGGCAAGGATGATCTGGACGATCTGGCGTTGAACGATACGCCGGCCGAAGTCCTCTTCAACGAGGGGCTTGCCCTGCGTGCGCAGGGCAAGCTGCGCGACTCGACCCAGAAGTTCGAGGAACTCGACAAGCTCTATCCCTATTCCGAATATTCCAAGAAGTCGCTCGTCAACCTGGCGTTCCTGAACTATTCGCGCGGCAAATACAGTGAGGCCGTGAACGCGGCGAAACGGTTCGTGACGCTTTATCCGGGCGACGAGGATAGCGCCTATATGCTCTATATTGCCGGGCAGAGCTATTTCCGGCAGATGCCGGACATCACCCGGGACCAGGCAGTGACCCGCAAGTCGGCCGCCGCGTTCAACGAACTCATCCAGCGGTTCCCGGAATCTGAGTATGTGCCGGACGCGGAACAGAAGCTGAGAATCGTTAAGGATCAGCTCGGCGGCAAGGAAATGCAGGTCGGCCGCTACTATCTGAAGCGGCGCAATTACGTGGCCGGCATCAACCGTTTCAAGACGGTGGTGGTCGAATTCCAGACCACCCGCCACGTCGAGGAAGCGCTGTTCCGGCTGACGGAAGCCTATTACGCGCTCGGCGTGGTCAACGAGGCGCAGACGGCTGCGGCGGTGCTCGGTCACAACTATCCGGACAGTCAGTGGTACAAGGATGCCTATTCGCTTCTGAACAAGGGTGGTTATGAGCCGTCCGAAGACAGCGGAAGCTGGATCAGCCGGGCCTTCAAGAGTATCTGACGCGCAAACGATCAGGTTGCGCATTTGACCTCACAAATGAGGTGGAATGCCCAATCTGGCTCTTTCAAGACGTCTCGGTCCTCCTATATGGTGGGCCGCGCCGAACTTTAAGGAGCACGCCTTCATGCTGGTCGCGCTGTCTATCCGTGACATCGTTCTGATCGACCGTCTTGACCTTGAATTTGCAGCCGGAATGTCCGTTCTGACCGGGGAAACCGGTGCAGGCAAATCCATTCTGCTGGACTCCCTGTCGCTCGCCCTTGGCGCGCGCGGGGACGCCGATCTCGTCCGGCATGGCGAATCGCAGGGTCAGGTGACCGCCGTTTTCGACGTGGCAGGCCCCCACCCTGTCCGCGCCTTCCTGAAAGAAAACGATGTTGACGACGACGGCGACATCATCCTGCGGCGGATCCAGACCGCGGACGGGCGGACGCGCGCTTTCGTCAATGACCAGCCGGTGAGTGCGGGCCTGTTGCGGCAGGCGGGCAGCCTGCTGGTCGAGATCCACGGGCAGCATGACGACCGGGCGCTGGTCGATCCGGACAGCCACCGCACACTGATCGACGTCTTCGGCGGCCTGAGCGGTGACGCCGAAGCCGTCTCCAAGGCCTATGCCGCGTTCAAGGCGGCGGAAAAAGCCGTGAGCGATCACGAAAGGCGCATCGAGACCGCGCGCAAGGAAGCCGATTTCCTGAGAGCCTCGGTCGAGGAACTCTCCGTCCTGAAGCCGCAGGCCGGGGAAGAGAAAGATCTCGCCGCCCGCCGCACGGACATGATGGCGGTGGAAAAGATCGCCGGCGATCTGAATGAGGCGTTCGAGACGCTGAACGGCTCCGCCTCGCCGATTCCGGAGCTCGCCAGTCTGCTGAGGCGGCTGGAGCGCAAGGCGGACCAGGTGCCGAACCTGCTCGGTCAGCCGGTTCGCACACTCGCCGAAGCGCTCGATCTTCTCGAGGAAACACGCGGCGGGCTGGAAGGCGCGCTCCGGGAAACGGAATTCGACCCGCGCGAACTGGAATCTGTCGAGGAACGTCTCTTTGCGCTGAGGGCCGCGTCGCGCAAATACTCCGTGCCGGCAGACGAGCTGCAGACCCTTTGCGAGACCATGGCCGGTGACCTCGCCGATCTCGATGCGGGCGAAGACAAACTGGCGGCGCTGGTCGAGGCTGCGCAAAAGGCACGTACCGACTACGACAAGAAGGCGGCTTCACTCTCGGACAAACGCCGGAAGGCGGCAAATGCGCTGGAGAAGGCCGTCGCGACCGAATTACCGGATCTGAAGCTGGAACGGGCCCGGTTTATCGTCGACATCCAGAGTGATGCTGAAAACCGCAGCCGGTCAGGGATCGACCAGCTGGAATTCCATGTCCAGACGAACCCCGGCACACGGCCGGGACCTATGATGAAGGTTGCATCGGGGGGGGAGCTTTCCCGCTTCCTGCTTGCCCTGAAAGTGTGCCTGGCCGACAAGGGCTCGGCACCGACGCTTGTCTTCGATGAAATCGACACCGGGGTCGGCGGCGCGGTGGCCGAGGCGATCGGCGTGCGTCTGGCACGCCTTGCCGGCAACGTTCAGGTTCTGACCGTCACCCACGCGCCGCAAGTGGCTGCCCGGGCTGCCGGACACTTCCTGATAGCAAAGGAAGCCGCCAAGCCGGACCGGGTGGCAACGCGGGTGCAGCAGATCGACGAAGATCACCGCAGCGAGGAAATCGCACGGATGCTGGCGGGCAGCGTCATTACGGACGAGGCACGGGCGGCGGCCCGCAAGCTTCTGACAGCAGCGGAATAGAATGGATATGAGCGACAGCACCGAGATGGCGGACATCGACGTCGGCAATCTGACCCGGCAGGAGGCGCAGGCCGAGCTGCAACGGCTTGCCGCCGAGATCGCCGAACATGACCGGCGCTACCATCAGGAAGACGCCCCGGTCATTTCCGATGCGGACTACGACGCGTTGCGCCGACGCAATTCCGCGATCGAGGCACGGTTTCCGGATCTGGTGCTGGCGGACGGACCGTCCACGCAGGTCGGTGCAACCCCGGCATCCGGTTTCGGCAAGATTGCTCACCGGGTGCCGATGCTGTCGCTGGACAACGCCTTTGATGACGAGGATGTCCGCGATTTTGTCGGCCGCGTCCGGCGTTTTCTGAAATTCGATCCGCTGATGGGTGCGCTGGCGGTGACGGCGGAGCCGAAAATCGACGGCCTGTCCCTGTCGCTGCGCTATGAAGGCGGCAAGCTGGTCTATGCGGCAACGCGCGGCGACGGAACCACCGGAGAGAACGTCACGGCGAACGCGCGGACCATAAAGGATATTCCGGCCGAGCTTCAGGGCGACGTGCCGGAGGTGGTCGAGGTGCGCGGCGAAGTCTATATGGCGCATCAGGATTTTCAGGCCCTGAACGAGCGCATGGCGGCCATTGGCGGCAAGGTCTTCGCCAATCCGCGCAATGCGGCTGCCGGATCGCTGCGGCAGTTGAATTCCGAAATCACCGCCTCCCGCCCGCTGCGTTTTTTCGCCTATGCCTGGGGTGAGATGAGTGCGGTGCCGGAAGACACCCAGCTTGGCATGGTGAAGCATCTTGAAGCCTGGGGTTTTCAGGTCAATCCACTCATGCGGCGCTGTGAAACTGTTGAGGAACTGATCGACGTCTATCACGGCATCGAGGAAAACCGGGCACAGCTCGACTATGACATCGACGGTGTCGTCTACAAGGTCGACCGGCTGGACTTGCAGGAACGGTTGGGGTTTGTCTCCAGATCGCCGCGATGGGCGATTGCCCACAAGTTCCCGGCCGAACAGGCCTATACCATCCTCAATGATATCGAAATCCAGGTGGGCCGCACCGGTGCGCTGACGCCCGTCGCCAAACTGGAGCCGATAACCGTCGGCGGTGTCGTTGTCTCCAATGCGACGCTGCACAACGAGGACTACATCAAGGGCATCGGCCAGGACGGCGAGCCGATCCGCGGCGGCAAGGATCTGCGCATCGGCGATACGGTCAAGATCCAGCGTGCCGGTGATGTCATTCCGCAGATCGTCGATGTGGATCTGGACAAGCGCCCGGAAGGGGCGGAGCCATATGAATTCCCGACCGTCTGTCCTGCCTGCGGCAGCCATGCTGTGCGCGAGGAGAACGAGAAGACCGGCCGCATCGATGCGGTGCGCCGCTGTACTGGCGGCCTGATATGCCCGGCGCAGGCAACGGAAAAGCTGAAGCACTTCGTTTCCCGCAATGCCTTCGACATCGAGGGCTTCGGTGACAAGCAGGTCGATTCCTTCTACCAGGACGAACTGGTGAGGACCCCGGCGGAGATCTTCACGCTGGAAGCCCGCGACAGGGTCTCGCTCACCAAGCTGCGCAACCGGGAAGGCTGGGGGGCGGTGTCTGCGAAGAACCTCTTCGAGGCGATCAACGCCCGCCGGAACATCGATCTCCACCGTTTCATCTTCGCCCTCGGCATCCGCCATGTCGGCGAAGGCAACGCCAAGCTGCTGGCGCGGGCCTATGGTTCCTGGGAGGCCTTCTACGCGGCGATGAAGGCGGCGCACGACCCGTCCGGCGAGGCCTGGGCGGAACTCAACGACATCGACGGCATCGGCCATATCGTTGCCGAGGCACTGGTCGAGTTCTTCGCCGAACAGCACAACCTCGACCAGCTCGACGCGCTTCTGGAGGAGGTGACGCCGAAGGATGCTGAAAAGATCGACGCGTCGGGCTCTCCGGTGGCGGGCAAGACGGTGGTCTTCACCGGTTCCCTGGAGCGCATGACCCGGGACGAAGCCAAGGCCATGGCCGAACGCTTCGGTGCCAAGGTATCCGGTTCGGTTTCCAAGAAGACCGATCTTGTGGTAGCGGGGCCGGGGGCAGGGTCCAAGCTCAAGAAGGCGCAGGAACTGGAGATCGAGGTGATTTCCGAGGACGGCTGGTTCGATCTGGTTGGGGCTTGAGAAACCTTGCGTTCCTGCCAGGACAGGATACGCGGCCAGATCCCTCTCTTGTCCCCACCAAAACCGCTAATCCGGCCTCGCCAGCGCTGGTTTGTTGCTATATTGTTCTCCTGAAAGCTTTCGAATTACCAGACGAGTAAACCATGGCAGACCCGGACGGGTACGACGATCCCTTTGACGATCCCTTTCAGCCGGTGGGTACGCGCGCGCAAGCCGCGCCTGTGCCCGTGCGGCCCGAAGGCGGGATCGCGGCACGGGCCATGGCTGCTCGCAGGGCGCCGGACTACCTGACCGGTCTCAATCCGGAACAGCGCCTTGCCGTCGAAACCACCGAGGGCCCAGTTCTGGTGCTGGCAGGCGCAGGGACCGGCAAGACCAGGGTTCTGACCACAAGGATCGCGCATATCCTGGCGACGGGCCTTGCGCGGCCGAACGAAATCCTGGCGGTGACCTTCACCAACAAGGCCGCGCGCGAGATGAAGGAGCGCATTGCCACCTTCGTCGGCGGCAATGTGGAGGGCATGGCCTGGCTCGGCACGTTCCACTCCATTTGCGTCAAGATCCTGCGCAAGCATGCCGAACTGGTGGGTTTGAAATCCAGCTTCTCCATTCTGGACACAGATGACCAGATCCGACTGATCAAGCAGATCATCCAGGCGGAGGGCCTGGACGACAAGCGCTGGACCGCCAAGGCTTTCGCCGGCATTCTGGATGGCTGGAAAAACCGGGCACTTACGCCGGAACAGGTGTCGGAAGGCGAGGCACGTGCCTTCGCGAACGGAAAGGGCCGCAAGCTCTATCAGGAATATCAGGAGCGCCTGTCGATCCTGAATGCCGCCGATTTCGGCGACCTGCTGCTTCATGTCATCACGCTGTTCAAGACCCGGCCGGACGTCCTGAAGGAATACCAGCGCCGTTTCCGCTATATGCTGGTGGACGAATACCAGGACACCAATATCGCCCAGTATCTGTGGCTGCGTCTGCTCGCCCAGGGCAATCCCAACGTCTGCTGCGTGGGCGACGACGACCAGTCGATTTACGGCTGGCGCGGGGCCGAGGTCGACAACATCTTGCGCTTCGAGCACGACTTCAAGGGCGCGGAAGTGATCCGGCTGGAGCGGAACTACCGCTCGACCAGCCACATCCTGGCAGCCGCCTCGCATCTGATTTCCTTCAACGAGGGCCGGCTTGGCAAGACGCTCTTCACCGATTTCGACGAGCCCGACCATGATTTGGTCTCGGTCGCCTCTGTCTGGGATTCAGAAGAGGAAGCGCGCACGATCGGTGACGAGATCGAGGCGCTTCAGAGCAAGGGCCAATCGCTCAACGAAATGGCCGTGCTTGTCCGCGCGTCGTTTCAGATGCGCGAATTCGAAGACCGTTTCGTCACGCTTGGCCTCAATTACAGGGTCATCGGCGGGCCGCGTTTTTATGAGCGCATGGAAATCCGCGATGCCATGGCCTATTTCCGCTGCGTGGTGCAGCCGGCGGACGATCTTGCCTTCGAGCGGATCGTCAACACGCCGAAACGCGGCCTGGGCGATGCCACGCTCAAGCTCGTGCATGGTGTCGCGCGCGCGGAACGTATTCCGCTGATGCAGGCGGCCGCACAGCTCATCGATACGGAAGAGTTGAAGCCCAAGCCCCGCAACGCGCTGAAGACCGTGCTCGACAATTTCGAACGCTGGCGGCGTCAGCTGGACCACCTGAAACATACCGAGCTTGCCGAAATCATTCTGGACGAAAGCGGCTACACGGAAATGTGGCGGCAGGACCGGTCCGCCGAGGCACCCGGGCGTCTCGACAACCTGAAGGAACTCATCCGCTCGATGGACGAGTTCGAATCGATGACAGGATTCCTGGAGCATATCTCCCTGGTGATGGACCGGGACAGCGCCGATGCGCTGGATGCTGTTTCCATCATGACGCTGCATTCGGCCAAGGGGCTGGAGTTCGACACCGTGTTCCTGCCGGGCTGGGAAGAAGGGCTTTTCCCGCATCAGCGCGCTCTGGACGAAAGCGGCCGGGCAGGGCTGGAGGAAGAGCGGCGGCTCGCCTATGTCGGCATCACCCGTGCCAAGCGGCGCGCCAAGATCTATTTCGCGTCCAACCGGCGCATTCACGGGCTGTGGCAATCGACCGTGCCGTCCCGTTTTCTGGACGAACTGCCGCCCGATCACGTGGAGATCGGCGAGCCGTCCTCGAACTACGGCGGCTATGCGGGCGGTGGTTATGGCCCGTCGCGGTTCGACAGCCACGATCCTTTCGACAGCGGCAGCTATTCGACGCCAGGCTGGAAGCGGGCGCAGAAGGCACGGCAGTCCACGGGCGGCTTTTCGGAAGGCGGGCGCGGTTACCAGTCCGCCCGGCAAAAGCGCCAGGGACCGTTGACCATCGAGGGCGAGCTTGTCGCGAAGTCCGTCAGCGACACACCTTCAGCCTTTTCCCTTGGTGAACGGGTGTTTCACATCAAGTTCGGCTATGGCGCGATCAAGTCGATCGAGGGCAACAAGCTGACCATCGATTTCGAGAAAGCGGGCGTCAAGAAGGTCATCGACAGCTTCGTCGAACGCCATTGAGACCAGTCTGAAGCTAAAGATCCAGCTCCTCGGGCATGATCAGCATGCTCCGCTCCTTGAGGAACGGGTGAATGGCGAGCGCTTCCTTCAGGGCCTTCTGGCCGAGTTTGACCCTGCCTTGCGTCATGAAGATGATCGCGCGGCCCGAGAGGGCTCCGAAGTGGCGCGGTTCGAGGGCAAGGGTCCTTTCGATGTCTTCAAGACTGGCTTCGTAATTGCCCTGCAGGAACAGGATGAAGGCGCGCTGGTTCCAGCCTTCCGAATAGTCCGGCGCTTCAACGACAACCTGGTCGAGCAGTTCCTTTGCTCCCTTGAAGTCATAGGCGCCGCGCCGGCGCATGGCATCGTCCACCTTCTGGCGGATGTCCGCCGTCGGCGCTGCATCCAGCCAGGAATACCAGATGTCGTCTTCTATCTTCCGGGCTTCGGCTTCGTTTGGTGCGTTTTTCAGGGCTTCAAACAAGGTGTCCTGTTCAGTGGTGGCTCCGGCCGGTGCGGCAAGAAGTGACAGGCACAGAACAAGAAGTGCCGGAAGACGGAGCAAAGGTGCGGCAAAGCCGTCCGGGTTTGGGACCTTCATTGGTTTCTTCCTCTTGTGCGACCGGTCACAAAGGAAGCTTGTGGAACCTTTGCATGTGACCGTTGCTGTTATTTGCCCTAAGAAATGGAGCAGAGACACGGTTTGCCCAGTATCAAGGGACTGAATGGGCGTTTCGCGCTGGTGTGCTGGGCTGCGAACCGCTATACCGCTCGCCTTGAATCCAATCAGTCGAAGGCAAGAACGGACATGAAGACCATCCGGGTGAGGATCACGGCGGAAGAACTGGAAGCCAAGCGGATTTCGGACGTTCTGGAACGTGCCTTCGAAGACGATGGCAATCCGGTAACCGTTTACGAGGCTTCGCCGGACGGCAAGATCTGGGCCGCCGAAATCCTGCTGTTCGACGTCAACCCGGATGAGGCCGCCGGGATTGTGCGCGACAGGGTGGGGGCCGATGCCTTTGCCGCTCCGCTGGAAGCGGAAGAACTGCCGGACATCAACTGGGTGGAAAAGAGCCTGGAAGGACTGAAGCCGGTCCGGGCGGGACGCTTTGTCATTCACGGTGCCCACGACCGTGACAAGGTCGTGCCGGGAGCCATCGGCATCGAGATCGAAGCCGCGCTCGCATTCGGCACCGGCCACCATGGAACGACGGCCGGCTGCCTTGAGGAAATCGATCGCCTGCTGTCCATGCGCGAATACGAACGCATTCTGGATCTTGGAACGGGAACCGGTGTCCTGGCGATTGCCGCGGCGCTGAAATCCCGGCAACAGGTGCTGGCAACGGATATCGATCCGGTCGCGACCACGACGGCGCTTGAAAATGCCCGTCTCAACGGCGCGCGCCATCTTGTGCAGGGCTTTACCGCCAACGGCATGGAAGACAGGCGCTTCCAGCTCTACGGTCCCTTCGACCTTGTCATCGCAAACATTCTGGCCCGGCCCTTGATGAAGATGGCCAAATCCATCGGGGCGAACATGACCCGGACCGCGACGCTGGTCCTGTCGGGACTGCGTATCGAGGATGGTCCTCGCATCCTGTTTGCCTATGGATGCCAGGGGTTCATCCTCGACCGGCGCAGGGAAAAGGACGGCTGGCTGACGCTCACGCTGGTGCGCGGCCGGAAAATTGCTTGAGCTGCAGCAAGTCGGAAAAACGAAGGCAAGAACAAACAAAGAGCCTACCGGCTTCCCGGCAGGCTCTCTTGCAGTGCACAGTTCTTTTTTCTTAACGTCCCGCGCTCATTTCCGCTGCGGGACATCGTCCGTGTCCTGAGCCCTCAGAATGCGCTCGTGCTTGCGCCTTCGCGCTCAAGCTGCTTGCGGTCGTAGCCGTGTGCGGCCAGCGTCGCGTCGTCGAGCGAAAGAAGGTAACCGTTGACGTAGCGGCGCGCCTGGGCGGAGCGAGCTTCGATCATGCGGTCGAAGGCGCGGCGCATGAAGCTGTTGCCGCCGGTACGGGTCGAAGTGGTCGTTGCGATAGTCATCGTGATCAGTCCCATTTGAAGTGCAAGAGCTTCCCTAGGGAGAAACGTCTTTCTTGTTGTCTTGATACCTATATGCCGATTTCCACGCTGCACCGGTAGGCCTGCAAACGCATGACAGCCTTGCATGCTTCGCATATGCGAAAAGAAATGCTGCGCTGCGAATTTTGAGAAGTTTCTTTCGAGCAGCGAGCTGGAACCGGAATAATTATCCGGGTTGATCCGGACCCTTGGTCAAATTACCGTTCGGCCCATGTTTCAGACTTTCGACGATCTCAGCGATCCCTCCTGCGGGGCGCCGCATGCAGCGCTTCTCAGGGCCGAACTTGACCGCCGCGGCCTCGACGGCTTCCTCATTCCGCGCGCCGACGCCCACCAGGGCGAATATGTGCCCCCTCACGATTGCCGCCTGCAATGGCTGACGGGCTTTACCGGGTCCGCCGGTCTTGCCGCGGTGCTCGGCAAGGAAGCCGCAATCTTTGTCGATGGCCGGTATACGATCCAGGTGCGCGATCAGGTCGACATGGAAGTCTTTCCGGCTCGCCATCTCATCAACGAACCTGTTACCGATTGGCTGGCGGACCGGCTGAAACCCGGGCAGAAGCTCGGGATCGACGCCATGCTGCATACGGTTCGCGAAGTCCGTCGCCTGCGGGAGGTTTGTGAGGAAGCAGGTGCCGAACTGGTCGCGCTCCAGGACAATCCCGTCGACAGTATCTGGGAAGACCGCCCGGAACCTCCGGTCGGTCAAGTGACGCTTTACCCAGTAGAACTGGCCGGACGCGCGGCTGGGGACAAGATCGCGGAGATCCAGTCCGGTTTGAAGGGCAAGAAGGCAGATGCCTGTGTGCTGACTCAGCCGGATTCGATCGCCTGGCTTTTCAACATCCGGGGATCCGACGTCAATCACACGCCGCTGCCGCTTTCCTTCGCGACCGTGCCGTCGGAGGGCCGTCCGTCGCTCTATATCGACGGGCGCAAGCTTTCCAATTCCGTCCGCGATGCCCTGTCGGACCTGACGGGGCTTGAGGAGCCGTCCGAATTCACGGCCGGTCTGGCGGCACTTGGCAAAGCCGGGGCGAAGGTGATGATCGACCCGGCGCTTGCCGGGATCGGCATTGCCGAGGCCATCACAGGCGCCGGTGGCTCCCTGATCGAGGCGCAGGATCCCGTGCTGCTGCCCAAGGCCATCAAGAACGCGACCGAACTGAAGGGCGCCCGGGCGGCGCATCTTCGTGATGCGGCGGCCTTCGTCAATTTCCTGTGCTGGTTTGACGTAGAAGCGCCCAAGGGAGAACTGGACGAAATCGGCGCTGCGGAAAAGCTGGAAGAATTCCGCCGGGCGACCGGTGCCCTGAAGGATATTTCCTTCGACACGATCTCCGGTGCCGGGTCGAACGGGGCGATCTGCCACTATCGCGTCAGCCGCTCCAGCAATCTGAAGATTCCCGTCGGCAAGCCGTTCCTGATCGACTCCGGGGCCCAGTATGAGGACGGCACCACCGACATCACCCGCACCCTTGCAGTCGGGGAGGTAAGCGCGGAGATGAAGAAGCATTT
>NZ_JBNKYW010000008.1:0-5468 GCF_050301095.1 Roseibium sp. | reverse complement strand
GACCGTCCCCATGCCGAGCGCACGGCGGCAGCCCTCGGCATTTCCGAGCATTTCGAGGACATTTTCGACATCGTCTCCGCGGATCTGGTACCGAAGCCCGACCGGGCAACTTACGACAAGTTCCTCGGGCACACCGGCATCTCGCCGGCCCGCGCCGCCATGTTCGAGGATCTGCCGAAGAACCTGTCGGTTCCTCACCACCTGGGCATGTGCACGACGCTGATCATTCCGTCCGGCTCACGCGAGGTTTTTGAGGAAACCTGGGACATGGAAGGCGAACCCTATCCGCATGTGGACTTCGTGACCGAGGATCTGACCGGGTTCCTCAAGGCGGTTCTGGGTGCGGTGAGCTGACGCTTGCCACACTCAACGGTGAAATCCTGATTTGCTGCACGAAAACTGCACGGAAGAAGGCAAATCTGCCACCTGACCCGCATTCCGCCCGGTTTTCGTTCAGGTGCCTTCATGTTTTCATCAGATCTCGTCCGGCCGCTCGCCGATTGTCCCCGATCCGGGTCCGGCACAGAGCGCCTCATTCACGATTGGCTTGTCCGGTTTGAACGTCAGGCTGGTGGTAGCCTGCTTGCGCGGGCCGCGACCGAGTTTCTCGCTTTCGGTTTGAAACAGGCCTATGCCTGCCTCTTCGGCGGCCTGTTGCTCGGCCTCATTCTCCTGACCCGTTTTTTCTACCCCGAAAGCGCGGCCTTCGCCCGCTACGACTTTCTGTTTGTGTGTGCGCTCGCGCTGCAGGCCGGCATGCTGATTTCGCGTCTGGAGACACTGGACGAGGCAAAAATCATTCTGGTTTTCCATATCGTCGGTACGGTGATGGAAGTCTTCAAGACGGCCGCCGGATCCTGGGTCTATCCGGAGGAAAGCCTGTTCAGGATCGGCGGCGTCCCGCTGTTCACCGGTTTCATGTATGCGTCCGTCGGCAGCTACCTTGCACGGGTCTCGCGGATATTCGACTTTGCCTACACTGCCTATCCGCCGTTCTGGGCCACCTGCCTCTTCGCGCTCGCCATTTACGTGAATTTCTTCTCGCACCATTTCATCATGGATTTTCGGCTTGCGCTGTTCGCCTGCCTGCTTCTGCTTTATGGCCGCACTTGGATCCATTTTTCGGTGTTCCGGTACCGCCACAAAATGCCACTGGTCCTCGGCTTCTTCCTGGTCGCCCTGTTCATTTGGATCGCCGAGAACATCGGAACGTTCGCCCGCGTCTGGCAATATCCGAGCCAGCAAGCGGAGTGGTCGCTGGTCTCGCTTTCGAAGCTGAATGCCTGGGTCCTGCTTATGATCATCTCCTTCGTTCTGGTGACAATCGTGAACAGACCTCAAAGAGAACATCCGCGCCCCGGCGCATGAACCGCCACACGCCGAGCTCTCGACTTGTTCTGCACAGTTGATTATTGAAGTATATTCAACTGTCCGGAGACCTTTCCATGGCGTCCCTGCGCGCGCTTCATGCCTTTTCCCTTCTTGCCCGTCTTGGCCGCGCCTCGCTGGCCGCCGAAAAGCTCGGCGTGTCGCCTTCAGCGCTGTCCCACCTGATGCGCAAGCTGGAAAGCGAACTCGGCGCAACCCTGGTCAACCGGGACGGCCGGGGCCTGACCCTGACGGAGGAAGGCCAGCGGCTGGCGCTCAGCCTCGGCGATGCCTTCGACCGGATCGAAGAAGCCGTCGACAGCTTCAAGCGGCGCGGGCGCACGGAACTCAGGATCAGCACGGTGTCCACCTTTGCCACCCGCTGGCTGATCCCGCGCCTGCCGTCTTTCCAGGCTGCTCAACCGGACGTCGAGCTGCTGTTGTCGGCCTCCACCCGCATGGTTGATCTCGACCGCGAGAACTACGACTGCGCCATTCGCCTCGGCACCGGCAACTGGCCGAGCGTGGAAAGCCACCTGTTGTGGAAGGAACATCTTGCGGTGGCGATGGCGCCAAGCCTTCTGGAGGGAAAGGACGGCACGGATCCCGACACGCTGGCGAACTTGCGCCTTCTGCACAGCGCATCCCGCCGAAACGACTGGATCGACTGGCTGGAGGCGGCCGGCCTCAGCCATGGCGACACCAGATCCGGCATGGTGCTGCAGAGCCGTGACCTTGCCATCCAGGCGGCGATCGCCGGCATGGGGGCCATCGTCATCGACCGGCGGTTCGTTTCCCAGGAACTCGACGCCGGACACCTCGTCATGCCGGACTGGAAGGTTCTGGAGCTGGAGACCGGTTACTGGTTCGTCCGCTCCCCTGCCCGCACGCTCACCCGCCCCGTCGCCACCTTCCGCGACTGGCTGCAGGAAACCGCCTGAGCCGCATCTGACGGCCTTTTCGTTTGATTCAACGCTCTTTTGAGGGCGGCATACACCTTCGGATCGCTCATCTGGGCAACATTGAACCGCATGAAGGCGCGTGCCGACTGCGACGGGCTGAAGACATTGCCCGGGGCCAGGATGATATTGTCGCCAATGCAGCGCTGCGCGATGTCACCCGTGTCGACGCCCTCCGGAAACCGGCACCAGAGATAAAAGCCTCCGCGCGGCGCGACCCACGGAACGATACCGAGGGGGGCGAGCTTGTCCGCAACTCTCTTGCGGGCGGCGGCAAGTCGCTGGTGGATGTCCGTGAGATGCTTCCGGTAACCGCCGCCGGCAAGCACCCCCGCCAGCAGTTCGGTGGCAACGGGGCTTGCCCCGCCGAAACATGTGGCAACCTGAAGATCGACCAGCCCCTCGATCCAGTCGGCCCGTCCCGCAATATATCCGCAGCGGACCGAGGCGGAGAGCGTCTTGGAAAAGCCGCCGATCCTAAGGACATGGTGCAGCCCGTCGAGAACAGCCAGACGCGGCGAGGGCTCCGGCTCCAGATCGGCAAAGGTATCGTCCTCGACGATGGTCAGGTCCCGGGCGGCGGCGAGAAACAGCAGCCGATGGGCTTTTTGCGGCGAGATCGTCGCGCCTGTCGGATTGTGCAGGGCCGAGATGGTCACATAGAAACGCGGCGTTTCGGTTGCCAATGCCGCTTCGAAAGCCTCCAGGTCGGGGCCGTCTGCCATATAGGGAATGCCGACGACCCTGACCTGATGCGCCCGGAACAAGGCGTGGTAGTTGAAGTAGCCCGGATCGTCGACCAGGACCGTATCGCCCGGACGCAGGAACAGGCGGCAGATCAGGTCCATGGCTTGCGAGGTCGATCCGGTGAGCATGATCTGGTCCGGATCGATCGGCAGATCTTCCTGTGCGAACTGTCGCTGAAGATAGCGGCGAAGGCTCATCGAGCCACGCGTACCGCCATAATTGGTCAAAACCGCGTTGTCGGCCTTCGACAGGGACCTCAGCCCACGGCGCAGGGCCTCATGCGGCATCCAGTCTTCCGGCAGCCAGCCGCATCCGGGCTTGAGCGCCTCCGGGCTGGCGTCCAGCGACTGGCGCGATACCCAGAAGGGATCGATGGAACGCGGCCGAGGCGGCCCCATTTCCGCGACCTTCAGCGGCGGCAGTTTTGTTCCCGTGACATAGAAACCGGCTCCCCGCCGCGCGCGCAGCACCCCTTCCGCGACCAGCCGGTCATAGGCTTCCACGACAGTGGACGGCGACACCGCCATCGTTTCCGCGAAACGGCGGATCGAGGGCATGCGGTCACCGGGGCCGAAGGCGCGGCTTGCGATCCTGTCGCGCAGCACCTGCATCAGCATTTCCGTCTTGGTGCGGGTGTCGGCAGTCACGCTTCCCTCCAAAGGTTCGCATTCGAGGTCCGTATGGCAATCACCATCAATACAGTTTGGCAAAATTGTATTGAACTGTCCCTGTCTAAACCATGAAAGCCCGCTTACCCAGAGAAAAACGGAAGCGGTGAAACATGGATAGCAAACTCGCAGGCTGGGGCAGCGGTTTCCTCGGCATTCTGATCTTCAGCGGATCGCTTCCGGCGACCCGCGTCGCGGTGGCGGATTTCCCGCCCCTGTTCCTGACGTCCATGCGGGCGGTTATCGCGGCGATGCTCGGCGCCTTGTTCCTTGCCGTTCTGCGCCAGAGGCGCCCGGAAGGCGGGCAGGCCCTGTCGCTTGTGATTGTCGCCGGAGGTGTGGTGATCGGTTTTCCGCTCCTGACAGCGCTGGCGCTGAAACATGTGACGTCAGCCCATGCCACCGTCTTCATCGGCCTCCTGCCGCTTGCAACGGCGCTCTTCGGCGTCCTCAGGGGCGGTGAGCGGCCGAAGCCCGCCTTCTGGCTGTTTTCGGTTCTGGGCGCTGCTACCGTCGCGGGCTTTGCCCTGACAAACAGCGACGGCGGCCTGGCCGGGGGCGATCTCCTTATGCTGGCCGCGATCACTGTCTGCGGCCTGGGCTATGCCGAAGGGGCGGTCCTGTCGCGCAGCCTGGGCGGCTGGCAGGTCATTTCCTGGGCGCTGGTCCTGGCCCTTCCGGTCATGGCAGCCCTGGCGGCCTTCACATGGCCGGAAGGTTTCGCCGAGATTTCTCCCTCCGGCTGGGCCGGTCTGGGCTATGTCTCGGTTTTCAGCATGCTGGTCGGCTTCATCTTCTGGTATCGCGGCCTCGCGCTCGGCGGCATCGCCGGGGTTGGTCAGTTGCAACTCCTGCAGCCCTTCCTCAGCCTCTTGCTGGCCGCATTCCTTCTGAAGGAACCGGTTGCCTGGACGATGATCGCCTGCACGGTGTTCGTCGTGCTCTCCGTGGCAGGCGCAAAACGCTTTGCCTGAGGCGATGGATGATTTCCATCAACGCCTTCCCGGACGCAGCGCAGCGAAGATCCGGGATCTTTGACCCGGCGCTGAAGTCACGAGGGATTGCTCCCCGCGGTTCCCGGGCCCGCACTTCGCCTGGCCGGGACAACTTTCGCGGTACTGTTTGCCAAGCTGCGTTCACAGACCTCATTGCGTACACGAGCTAAAAACGTTCGTGAATTCATCGCTCCGGTCGATTGATCCGATATGCAGCACCAGCAAGTTCTCAAGATTCGTGATCGGATGAAAAGCGGCGAATCTAGCGAACCACATGACCTCCGCCAAGGTTTCGTCTTCGTGCCATGTGGTCATGATCGAGGACGCATCCGGTATCTCGCGATAGTCGTGCCGCTGCAGGTTGGCAAGGTCGACACTGTCATCCCATGAACAGCAGTCCCGGCCCCATGCTGTCATGACAAGGCAACCTGTATCGATGAGCCACTCGCTGACCCTGCCCTGCCATTTGTCCTCCACATCACAGTCGACAACGACAAGTGCCTTGCAAGGCGCGAACGGAATTTGGCCGGGCAGGTTCGCATGGTTTTCCAGGCGCAGATAGTGAAAGGCCATGTGTCGTTGCCCGCATTTGCCCAAGCTTCGGGTCCCGGTGTCAACACACCACCTCCCACGCCCCCTTGAAGGCCGGACAGCAAATCACCGGTTCGCGACCTGTCTTCGCAGGTTCAAAGCAGGATCTCAAATAAAACCTGCCTGACGGCAGGAGGCGC
>NZ_JBNKYW010000007.1:0-21371 GCF_050301095.1 Roseibium sp. | reverse complement strand
GATCTCTTGAAAGTCGGGAATAGCGGTGTAACGAGGGCCGTCGGACCCGATCCAGCCACCCCGGGCAACCGGGGTGGCTTTTTTATGCTGCATCGAACAGTCAAGCCGCCAAACGATGCTCTGCCGAATTTGCGCCAGCTTGGTCCGTATTCTCTCTTGAAGTCATCCCCGACTTGATCGGGGATCCAATCCAACCTTCCACACGTTCGGTCCTTCCAGATCGGGCGCATTCCTTGCTGTCAGTGGTGAGTTGAAACTGCAAGGCACTGGAAGAAAGTGGATCCCCGATCCAGTCGGGGATGACCGTGGAGGGTAAAACAGGATGCCTCTCCTGACGGTACTTGTCAGGAAGATGGCAGGAGGTGTCTGGATCTCCTGCCAACCCTCTGGCACACCATGCGGAAACCAAAACAGGAGCCGCTGCGTGGAACCGTTCAAGAACAAGATTTCGCCCGATCTCGTGCGTTGTATCGCCGGTCACTTCGAGCGGCGGTGCGGCGGCTTCGACCGGACCGGTTTTGAAAGTGAAATCCTGTCCGGTCTCGAGGCGCTGGAACTCAAGCAGCGCGCAAGGCTGATCGCGGATGTGATTGACAGGCATCTGCCCAAGGATCTCGGTGAGCGTTTTGCGATCCTCCAGTCCGTTCTTCATCCGATGACGGAAGTTGCCTTCGACCGGGGCAGTGACGAACACGGCATTCGCGGCTGGGGCATGATGCCGCTCGGCATGGTCGTTGCGGACTGCGGGCTGGAAGACTACGGCCGGTCTTTCGCGCTTTTGAAGGAAATGACCAAGCGGGCGACAGCGGAATTCGATGTCCGGCCTTTTCTGAACAAGGACCAGGAAAAGGCGCTGGCGATCATGGCGCCCTGGGTCCGGGACGAAAGCGTGCATGTGCGCCGGCTGGTGTCGGAAGGCACAAGGCCGCGCCTGCCCTGGGGCATGCGGCTGCAGCGGTTGGTGGAGGATCCGTCACCGACGCTGCCGCTTCTGGAAACGTTGAGGGACGATCCGGAAGACTATGTCCGCCGCTCGGTCGCCAATCACCTCAATGACATTGCCAAGGATCATCCCGATCTGGTGGCGGACATCGCCGCCAGCTGGCTTCGGCAGGCCGACAAGAACCGGCAAAAGCTGGTCCGTCATGCCTGCCGTTCGCTGATCAAGCAGGGACATGCGGCGACGCTCGCGGCCTTCGGGCTTAATCCACCTGAAATCCGGGTGGCAGGGCCGAGGATCACGACGCCGAAAGTCACATACGGCGATGCCGCCGGCTTCGAGATCGAGATCGTCTCAACCGGCAGGAATCCGCAGGAGCTGGTGCTCGACTATCTGGTCCATTTCAAGAAGGCCAATGGCACGCTGGCGCCCAAGGTCTTCAAATGGACCAGGGCAACGCTGGCGCCGGGTGAAAGGCTGTCGCTCATGCGTAGCCACCCGATCCGGCCGATCACGACGCGGGTCTATTACGGCGGCACGCAGGCCGTGAGCCTCAGGGTCAACGGGCAGGACTTCGGCTTTTCGGAATTCGAGCTGGTGATGCCGGAAGAGCCGAGGATCAACTGATCCGCTTCAGCCGCAACATCCCCGCGATCCCGAGCGCCGGACCGATGGCCATGATCGCAAACACGCCCGGCCAGCCGATCAGCTCCGCGCCAAGCGGTGTCAGCTGCACGGTGAAGAAGGTCAGCGCAAAGCCGAGGGCGGTCTGGAACGTCATCAGGCTGCCGGCCTGATCCGGCGGTGCGTAATCGGCCACGAGAGCGGAAAACTGCGCCGAATCCGGCAGGATTGCCGCGCCCCAGACCAGAACGCAGAGGATTGTCAGCCACACCGGACCGCCGAAGGCCAGTGCCGAGGCCAGGGCGGCGCTGCCGCTGACCACCATGGCCAGAATGGCGATATTGGCCTTGCCGACCCGGTCGGCGACAAGACCCGCGACGATGCAGGCCGCGCCCCCCGCGGCAATCGCCAGAAACGCAACAAGGCGCGAAAGCGGCAGGGCGGCTTCCGGGGCCATATGAGCCGAGAAGGAAGCGGCAAGCGCAACGCCGATCCAGGCCCACATGGCATAGAGCTCCCACATGTGGCCAAGGTATCCGGCATAGGCGAAGCGGATCTTGCGGTCGGTCCAGGCGGTCAGCACGGCGCCGATCCGCATCCGCGGGGCTTTCGCATGAAAGGGGCCGAGCGCGGTGAAGAGGCAGAGGATGCCGCCAGTTGCGGAAGCGGCAGAGGCGACGGAGAGGCTCCAGCGCCAGTCGGTGCCGCCGAGTAGCGCCAGCAGATGGGGTGCGGCGGAGCCGAAGGTCAGAGCGCCGACAAGGGTGCCGACCAGAAAGCCGCGATCCGCCTTCCCCCAGCCGACGGCGATTTTCATGCCGACCGGATAAACCCCTGCCAGAAGGGCACCGGTGGCGAAACGGGCGAATATGGAAAGAAATCCGCCCGGTTCCACCACCAGAAGGCTTGCATTGAAAAGGGCCGCGGCAATGGCGCAAGAGGCAAAAAAGCGCCGCGGATCAATCCTGTCCGCGAGTCCCAGAAGCGCGGAGGCGACCGCGCCGACGACAAAACCGATCTGCACGGCGCTGGAAAGGGCCGCCTGGCTGAAGGGGGAAATGCCGAATTCGCGGACCAGATCCGGCAGGATCGCCGCCGACATGAACCAGAGGCTCATTCCCGCAATCTCTGCGACCAGCAGCAGGCCGAGCGAGGGCCATTTGCCCATTGCGCCCCTCGGTGTGGTGGATGAGGCGTCAGACGGCAAGACCCAGCTCCTTTTGTGTCTTCTTCGTCAATTTGCCGGAAATGATCCTGTGGGCCGCCTCGATATAGGCCTTCAGGTCGTCGTCTGAGAGCGCGCCTTCCTTTTCCATCTGCACCCATTTGGCCCGGGCAAGATAGGGCGCGGGGATCAGGCCTTCCTGCTGGGTGAGAAGCGAATAGGAGATGTCCGAGCACTTGAAGCTGAACCTCGGGAAGTCGCCTTCGCCCCAACCGGAACAGATGGCGAAGATCTTGCCGCCGACCTTCCAGACGGACGCATTGCCCCACTGGACCACATGTGTGGTCGCGGTCAGCTTTGCGCAAAAGGCGTCGAAGTCGTCACGGGTCATCTGAAATCTCTTGTCGGGCGGGGCAAAATCGGAACCGGGGCCGCAGAGTGGCGTTTCGCTCCGGCGCACGCAAGACGGCCGTGATGAAAAAAATGTGTCACACATGCTGCTCCCACTGCCTCTAACATTGTGAGACAACAAAAATGCGGAAAATGACATGACGGCAATAACGGTGACGGCGGACAGGATCAAGGCGGCCCAGGACGGAGACAGGAAGGCGCTTGGAGAGGTGCTGGAAGGCGTTCAGGATCAGGTTCACAAATTGTCCCGCCGCATCCTGGTCGATCCGGAAGATGCACGGGAGGCCACCCAGGAAATCCTGATCCTGGTCCTGACGAAACTGTCGACCTTCCGGGGCGAAAGCGCCTTTGCCACCTGGGTCTACCGGGTCGCGGTCCGCTATCTGCTCCATTCGAAGAAAATCCGGGACCGGGATCCGGGGCTGACCTTCGAGGCCTTTGCCGCGGATCTCGAAACCGGACTTGTCGCCGATCCGCCCGATGCACCCGACCATGCCCTGCTTCTGAACGAACTCAGGATCTCCTGCACCATGGCGATGCTCCTGTGCCTGACCATGGAGCTGCGGCTCGCCTATGTGCTTGGCGAGATTTTCGAACTGGAGCATGGCGAAGCCGCGGAAATCCTGGAACTGGCGCCCGCCGCCTACCGCAAGCGCCTGTCGCGGGCGCGGAGCGAGGTGGTGGCCTTCACCGGGCGCCATTGCGGGCTGGCGAGTTCATCTGCCAGGTGCCTGTGCCCGCGCCGCCTGCCGGCCGCAATCAAGGCCGGCCGGATTGTGCCCGGACATACGCCGAATTCCGAAGGCGCGGACGAGAGCTATTCCGAAGTCAGAAGCCGGATCGGAACCGTCATCGACAGCCTGAAGGCCTTCAGGCTGCAACAGGCGGTTCCGGAAGAACGCTGTCCGCAGGACATCAGAGCGCAACTGACCGGCATTCTGTCACAGCTCGCCTGACTGCCGCCGAGGCAGCTAAAATCAGCCAGACAACTCCCCCTTCAACCAGCTTGGCAGCAAGCGGGACTGGCACCGCTTTGCCCGATCACGAGGAGACCTGTCAGATGTCCCTTTTCAAACTTTCCGCAAACTTCGCCGCCCTCGCGGCTCTCCTGCCCCTTTCAATCCCGAGCCTTGCAGAAGGAAACAAACACATGACCCCGGACCAGCAGACCGTTCTGGCAACCATCCAGAAGATGACCGCTTCATTCCAGGCGGGCGACATCGACGCCGTCATGGAAACCTACGAGCCGGACCAGAGCATTGCCTTCGAGCCCGGCAACCCGGTGTCGGACGGTGCCCTGGCGCGGGAGCTGTTCAGGCAATTCGGGTCCGTCTCGCCAAAGTTCAGCTATTCCGGCCATGAGGTGATCGTGGAGGGTGACCTTGCGGTTCACATCGCGCCCTGGACCATGACCGGGACGGACCCTGATGGAAACGCAGTTGCCGGCGAAGGACTTTCCGTTGCGGTGCTGCGCCGCCAGCCCGACGGCAGCTGGAAGATGGTCATCGACAATCCCTACGGCAGCCGCCTGCTTGGCGAGGCATCGCGTTAAGCGGCGCCGAAGGTGCCGGGCTGCTTTTCGAAATTGCAGAGCGGCCCGCAGTGTGCCGACACCTGCTGTCCCGGTTTCCTGGTCAGGAAACCGGGCAGCAGTTTTTTGAGAAAACGCCACCGGCGGAGCTTTGCGATCTTGCGCGCTTTCTGTTCCAGCATCACATGTTCGGGCACCTGCCGGGGCCAGAATTCCGCGTGATGAGGATAAAGCGTCCTGATCGGGTCGTCCCACGCCGGGGCGCCTGACGATGACGGGCCGTTCCGAAAAGATACGGAATAGGGGATGAGCATGCACAGCTCCTGTTCAATTTTGATTGTATGGAAGTTTGTTTTTCACTTATTCTCACAAAGAGCTCTTATCTGCATGTTTTCTAATTGAAATTGTGATTTCAAAAATGAAACGAAACTTCGACTGGGAAGATCTTCGCCTGTTTCTGGCCGTAGCCAAGGCTGGCGGACTGGCGGGTGCGGCGGACAAGACCGGGGTCAGCGCGGCGACGCTCGGAAGGCGCGTGGCGTCCCTGGAACGGGATCTTAATGTCCGGCTGGTGGAGCGCGAGGCGCGCGGTTACCAGCTTACAACCGCCGGCCGGGAGCTGATGCTTCATCTGGAGGATATGGATCAGGCCGCCCGCTCGATCGCCGCCTGGCAGGAAAGCGGCCGGGCACGGCGGCGGATCCGGATTTCGGCGGGCGAATGGACCACGCGGCTGCTCCTGGACAACATCGGCGGTTTCTGGACGTCCGCATCGGATTGGGTGCCGGAGTTCCTGGCCGACCCGCGCGTGCGCGACATTGCCCGCCGGCGGATCGATATCGGCGTGCGCAACCGCCGTCCCAGCCAGGAATGGCTGGCCGGGCAGAAGGTCGGCAACGTCGATTTCGCCGTCTATCAGGCAAGATCCGTTTCCGCGCGGGAAAACCCCGGTTGGGTCGGCCTCGTGGAGGACGAGGCGCATTTCCCGACCAGCACCTGGATCCGGGAGAACCATGGCGACGAGGTCACCATCACGGTCAACAAGGCCTCGCTGGCGCTGTCGCTGGTGCGCAAGGGGCACGCACGCATGCTGCTGCCGATGTTCGTCGGCGAGGCTTATGCGGACCTCCAGCGCCTTTCGGAACCCGTGGAAAGCCTGCGAACCGAACGCTGGCTGGTGATGCACCAGGACGAACGCCACGAACCGGCTGTCCGCCATGCGGTCTCGTCTCTGGCGAAGGTGTTGAAACAGAACCCGCTTTTGTCTTCCGATTTTTGAATAATTCACAATATTCAACATGCGCAAGACGGGAAAATCAGCGCTTCTTGAATCAATTTTAAGGAAGCTCCATATTTAATGGTGAAGGGAGCCCGTTGGCTCCTGTCCGGATGCCTAGAGAAGGGTCTGGACGCAAGGTCGCTTCGACAAGGACTTTGAGGATGTCACGCATGTCAGCGTTTTCCAGCCCGTTCATGCTCGGGTTCGACGATATCGAGCGTGTGCTTGATCGCGTTTCAAAAGCCGCCAACGACGGCTATCCGCCCTATAACATCGAACGTCTGCCGAAAACCGAAGGGCAGGGCGATATCATCCGCATCACCCTTGCGGTCGCCGGTTTCACCAGAGAACAGCTCGACGTCTCCGTGGAGGAAAGCCAGCTGGTGATCCGTGGACGGCAGGTGGACGACAAATCGCGTCAGTACCTGCATCGCGGCATTGCCGCCCGCCAGTTCCAGCGGGCCTTTGTCCTGGCCGAGGGCATAGAGATCCTCGGCGCCGACCTGAAAGATGGGCTCTTGTCCATCGACCTCGCCCGCCCGGAACCGGAACGGGTGATCAGAAAAATAGAAATCTCCAGCGGCGAATGACCCTCGTCGGCCAACAGATGGAGAGTACTGATGCATGACCCCAAAAGCCCTGACTGGGCTGACCTGACCCTGGCCTCCGAGTTCATGTCGGTCGACGAACTGTCGGAACTCGGCACGGGCGACATCGCCTATATCAAGCCGATCAAGGCGCGCGACCTGAAGGAAATGTTTCCCGACGTGCCGCCGCTCCACGACAACATGACGCTTTACGCGCTGCTGAATGCGGACGGCACGCCGATCCTGCTTGCCGACAGCCGCGAAGCGGCCGTGGCCAACGCCTTCGAGGCCGACCTCGAAATGGCCTCGCTGCACTAAGGCGGTGTCGCGGCATCCCCGAAAAAGACACCGGCCGATCGGCCGGAGCTGAAACGTATTTGTGGCCCGCCGACTTTTGCTCGGCGGGCCGCTTTGGGTTTTGGGGAGGCGAATGGCAGCTTAGCGGCCCAAAGTCAGTCGTTCACGCGTACAAAGGCGTGTAATGAAGCCAGCGTCCGCGGCTAAAGATTTCCCAGTTCAGCAGGGCGGACTTTCCCGTCATTCCCGAGAATGCGACAGTCGGGAAACTTCAGCGGGAGACAATCCATGAGCGACAAGGAAGTTATCGACAGGCTCTTGGCTGCCGAGCGGTGGGAGGTTGAAAATTTCATCCGGCTCTATCAGGTGCCGGAATTCGACACTGACATTATGATCAATCACCGCTGGAACGCTGTCGATATGCTGGCCCATATGGTTGCCTGGCATGAGAGTTTTGCACTCAACCTAAGTCTTCTTGCACAGGGCGAGCCTCCGCAGCCGCCTCGCGGAACGCTGCGTGAGGTCAACCGTCAGGGCGTTCTGGATCGCAAAGGTCAAAGTGTAAAACAACTGATCCGCCGGTTCCGCAAGGCCCAGAGAACGATCGAGAGCAACATCTACAACGAAGGCATAACGCTCATCCCGTATCGCAAACCGGGCACAAGTTACAGCCGCGCGCAGCATCTCGATGTTGTACGGAGCCATATTCGCGGTCACTTCTGGGAGGTGATTGACATGTATGTAAAGAACAGTGCGGCAGTCCGCGGCTGAGGGAACTCAGCTTGGAGCCCGGAGCGGATGGCCACCGCAGGTGACGCAAATGGCAGCTTCCATACTCATTGCTTTCATTCTCCAGCTTGGGACTTACGGCAGCTTTGCGTCCCAGGTCAGTCATTCTCCAGCTCTCGAGCCGGTCTTGAAACCTGCCGGTGTTGCAAGTTGGGCCAGGGTCTAAAGAGGACGGGAAGCGGTCGTTTGTTGCCATTTGAACGCATGTCTGCTCGGAGCCTAAGGCTGACTTCAACAGCCACACCCGCTGGTGTCCGCGAATTGCCGGGATCTGCCCTGCATTTTTTGTGATCAGGCCAAGTCTCTCCGCGTTGATTTCCGGTTATCGGAAAGGTTCCTCATGTGACGTTTCCAGTGGTTGGATTGCCGCCCAAAACATCTTCTCAAATTTCAATCGATTAGCCTTCAAACTGCTTATGGACATTGCATTTGCACAAGAGCTAAAAGCCGGGCGCAGGCAAGGGCAGGACCCTGAAGACTTGCCACCGAGTGCGCTGGAAAGACCATAAAGGAGTTGTTGGACATGGCGGCTATGGATAATCACTTCGATAACTGGAAGGAACAACAGTCCGCCGCCGAGCAGATGATCCCGCTGGTTGGTCTCCTCTACCGTGATTACGGCATCAACATCCGGATTTTTGGACGGCGGCTTTTAAACAACTCCGCAATCGAGATCATCAAGGCACACCGTTATGCCTTGCAGATTACCGGGCAGGATCTGGAAGTCTCAAAAAGTCTCGAAATCGTCAAGGCGATGCTCGAGATGGACCTCGCCGCGTCCCGCGTCGACCTCGGCAAGCTGTGCCACCGCTACATGGCGGAGGGCGGAGATGTTAAGAGCTTCCTGGAGGAGCAGCTTGCCAGCATCAACACCGGCAAAGCCTCCATTCTGCAAGAGCCGCAAGACGTCGTTCTTTACGGTTTCGGACGTATTGGCCGTCTCCTCGCCCGCATGCTGATAGAGCGCGTCGGCGCCGGCAACAAAATGCGCCTGCGCGCAATCGTAGTGCGCGGCGGCAAGGATGGTGATCTCAAGAAGCGCTCCAGCCTTCTGCGGCGGGACTCCGTCCACGGCGCGTTCAGCGGATCGATCACGGTTGACGAAGAGCAGAAAGCGATCATCGCCAACGGCAACACCATTCAGGTGATCTACGCCAACTCTCCCGCCGAGGTCGATTACACCAAATACGGCATCCGCAATGCGCTGGTGGTCGACAACACAGGCATCTGGCGCGACGAGGAAGGCCTTGGCCAGCACCTGAAATGCCCGGGCGCGTCGAAGGTCATCCTGACCGCGCCGGGCAAGGGCAGCATCAAGAATATCGTCTATGGCGTGAACCATGGCGACATCACTGCGGACGACGAGATCCTGAGCGCGGCCTCCTGCACCACCAACGCGATCACGCCGGTGCTCAAGGTGATCAACGACGAGTTCGGCATCGAGAACGGCCACGTGGAAACCATCCACGCCTTCACCAACGACCAGAACCTGATCGACAACTACCACAGCGGAGATCGCCGTGGCCGCTCCGCCCCCCTGAACATGGTGCTGACGAGCACGGGCGCGGCAAGCGCCGTGGCAAAGTGCCTGCCGGAAATGAAGGGCAAGCTGACCGGCAACGCGGTTCGTGTGCCGATCCCCAACGTCTCCATGGCCATCCTCAACCTGAACCTCAAGCGCGAGACGACGGCAGAGGAAATGAACAATTACCTGCGCGGGATATCCGTACAATCCGAGTTGATGGATCAGATCGACTACACGGCCTCGACCGAACTGGTCTCATCCGATCTGGTCGGATCTACCCATGCCGGTGTGGTCGACAGCCAGGCGACAATCGTCGACGGCAACCGCCTCGTCCTTTACGTCTGGTATGACAACGAGGCAGGCTACAGCACCCAGGTGATCCGGATGATGCAAGAGGTCGCGGGTATGAAATACCCGACGGTTCCCGCGTGATATTGCCTTCACCAAACTGAATGGGGCCAAGCCATGTCCTGGCCCCAATACCAACCTCGATTGATAGGTCCCTATCATTTGAGGTTGGTATTGCCTGTGCCTTTCTCAGATCGGTTGTGGGAGCATGCTTAAACCCGATACGAAGCACTGACTGCAAAATTCCCGTCTTGCGGCCTAAACCGCTCATTCATTGCCCTTTGCGTCCGAATTCATGTCGGTTGACGGGCTTTCGGAACTCGGCACGGGCGACATTGCCTATATCAAGCCGATCAAGGCACGCGACCTGAAGGAAATTTTGCCCGACGAGCCGCCGCTCCACCACAACATGACGCTTTACGCGCTGCTGAGCCCGGCGTTGAACACGAATGCGGCCCGCTGAGTTTCGCTCAGTGGGCTGTTTTGGTGTTTGGCAGATGTGTTGTTCGCAAAGCCGAGATCCCTGATCTCCATGTATTTCGTGATTGAAACATTGGTGTGGTAAAGACCTTCCAGAGTGTCCAAAGGGTGGAGAGAGTATGAAAAAACGCAAGCTGGGCGCCAACGGGCCGGAAATCAGTGCGATCGGGTATGGGGCGATGTCCTTTTCCGACATGTACGGTCCGACGAACGAGGCAGAGAGCCACGCAATTCTGGACGCCCTCCGGGATCTTGGCGTTACCCATCTGGATACGGCCAATATCTATGGCATGGGGAAATCGGAAAACGCGATCGGTACCTATCTGAAAGCCAACCCGGGCGTGCGGGACGAGTTCATTATCGCGACAAAGGCGACCATAACCAAAGATGCGGACGGCAACCGCTTCCTCGATAATTCAGCGGAGCACCTCGAAGCCGAGCTGGACAAGTCGTTGCAGCGACTCGGCCTGGACTATGTCGACCTCTTTTACGCCCATCGCCGCGATCCGCGTTTCACACCGGAGGAAACAGCTGCCAATCTTGGCCGGCTGGTGGAAAAGGGCAAGGCCCGGGCGATCGGCCTTTCGGAGGTTGCACCCTCAACTCTGCGGCGTGCCATGAAAGCCTTTCCGATCGCCGCCGTTCAATCGGAATATTCCCTCGCCACGCGGTTTCCCGATCTTGGACTGGTGCAGGCCTGTGCCGAGCTGGGTGTCGCCATGGTGGCCTTCTCGCCCGTGGGGCGCTCGCTCCTGACGGACAACCCGATACCGCGCGAACGGATCCCGGATGTGCCGTTCCTTGCGACCAACCCGCGCTTCATGGAACCGAACCTTTCCGAAAACCTGCGCATTACTCAAGGCTTCCGGAAGCTCGCGGCAGAGATGGGCACGACCGCGGCTGGGCTGGCAAATGCCTGGCTGTTGACCCGCGGACCGCATGTGATCCCGATCCCGGGAACCCGGTCGGTGGTGCACTTGAGTGAATGCATCTCGGGGGCGGATCTGACCCTCACGGACACGGATCTTGAACGCATCGAAGCCGTGCTGCCGGTCGGCTGGGCCCACGGGGACCGTTACACGGTGGATCAATGGATCGGACCCGAACGGTATTGCTGAAAGACGCCTCTTATGGGAGAGGGGCCTGAGCATTGGCGCCTTCCTGTATGACGACCGATGTGATGGCGATAGCGGACATTGATCGCACGGCACATCGGTGTCGGCTCCGGGCTGAAACCTGATGTCGACGTCGGCCTGCGAGCCCGGATGGCAGCTTGCAGCCGGAAATCCGGCGCCGTGGATGCCCTTGGCGCCCCGTCAAAAAGGCGCCGGTCTTGGGTCTTATCCGGAGATCCTTGGCCTGTCTGTTCGCATCAATTGGCTGCGCCGCTTCTTCAGCAGCGCGAGCCAAGGCACTCCCCGGTCTCTTCGATCAGAACCGACGAATGTCCGGGTTTCCCTTCGGGCATCGGTACGCCGCGCCGCAGAACGAACTTCACCGAATGTCCACCATTCAGTCCGGCGGGAAACCGCGCGATCGGCTTGTCGATCGAATAGGCGCCGTCGCTCAGCCGGCTCAGGGCACCGCTCCTCATCAGTTGGACCAGTCCTGCCTGTTGTGGCAACACGTCATACGCCTCGGCCTTGCCGTTGGTCACGATATCTTCCGGCGAGACGCTTTCGATCCCGTCCGGATAATAACGGCGCAGGTCCGCCTCCAGGGCGGAATAGGTCCGCGGGGTGACGATTTCCTCAAAGCCTTTTTCCGTCATCCGAAAGCGCTTGTTGCCCTTCTGGATGATAAGACCGCCGTCGGCGTTTTTCGAAGCTGCAGGCTTTTCACTGCGGCCCGACGGAAGGTACAGCTGGCCAAGCTTGTAACTTCCTACCATGCGGGCCTCCCGACCAAGGCCTGCGGTCAGCAAAGCCCGCGTCTTGATCCATTGCGAGGTATTTGCCTTGTAGGCAGTCGGAAAGCTGCAGTCGGACAATGACTTCAGATCAACAACCTTCGCCGGCAGCCCGATGACACCCATGCCTTTCCGGCTTCCCCCGACAAAACGCTCGACACGTTCGGTCGCGCCCGTGACGCGCAGGACCATCGCGTCAAAGACGTTGGCGACGATGAAAAGCGGTTCCTTGCCTTCCTCGATTTCAAGCGTCGCGAAGCTGGTTTCGTTGTCGAGGCCGGCAACAGCCACTGTGGAGACGGCCGTTCCTTCATAGCCGCCGACGAAGACGGGAAGGGCTTGCGGTGAAGGCTTGGGCAGCTTGCAAACCACATTCCGGTTGGATCGGGGTTTTTGCGTGATCGAGGGACCCTCTTTGGCGAGGCGGTCAATCGTCTTGAGGATGTCGTCGACGACGACAACGCCGTTGCCATCGGCATCGAACACCATGAACGCGGTTCCCTGCAGTCTGCCGCGTCCACCCCGCTTGCGCAGCTCTGCGACGGCTTCCTTGCCGCTTGCGGCGATTTCGGTTGCCGAAAGCATTCCGTCCTTGTCGGTATCGACCTTGAGCACCGTGGTTTCAAATTGTGAGCGCTGGTTTCCCGACAGGACCGTGCGGACACGGTCGATTTCCTCCCGCGACAGTTCGCCGTTTCCGTCCAGATCGTTCCTCAGGATCGTTGTCGTTGTTCTTGTACGCTGTTCGGCTTCGAACCTCAGATCAATCGTCTCGGCCATCTCTCGCGTCAATTCGCCGGTGGGAGCCATCATGAACAGCTGGGAGACAAATTGTTCCTTCGCCTTTTCAGCATTGCGGCTCGCCATCTGGCGCAGCATGTCTTCCGGGGTTGAGCGCGAGTTGGACAGTGCCGGAGATGTTGCAATCAATAGGGCGCAAAGTGCTGCAAAACTGCGGTGCATAATAAATTTCTCCAAACTTTAAGTTGTTAACTTGAAGCAGGATTTCGTTACCAATTCGACAAGAAAAAACAGCCATTTGAGTGCATTTCGGCGGTTGTATACTGGAGCTCCGAAAGGCCGGTCGGGGTGTAAATCACAGGAGGTATGGACTGTTTTTTGTTCGTGTGACTGCCTGGTTGTTTCTGAAAAGGGCTATGCCGACATCGTGCAAAAGGTGCTCAATGACGTCCCTTGTCGGGTTGTGTTAGCGTGGTTTGCTTTTCGTCACCTGCAACGCACCGGAGGGCAGCATGACCGGCGTGTCCGACGTCGTCGCCACCTACATCATGGCAAAGGATGGCAACCGGCCCTGGCTGATGCGCAGGGCGTTTGCGGAAGGTGCCCGTTTGGAAATGGCCGTCAAGACTGATGCGATTTCGTTTCCGTCGACGGCAACCGGCGTCGATGCGATCTCTGATACGCTGGTGCGGCGTTTCTCCGAGGAGCAGGAGAACGTTTATACGCTTTGCCTTTCGTCGCCACCTGAGGACCGCCGCAAGACATTCAGCTGCAATTGGCTGGTCGGAATGTCGCGTCGGGACAACGGCGACATTCGTGTCGGCTGTGGCCGCTATGACTGGTCTTTCACGGATACGGGCAAACTACGCGCCAGTGACCTGAAGATAACAATCGAGGTGATGCAAATCCTGGCACCGGAAAACCTGCGGCCGGTCATGGATTGGCTCTCGGCTCTTCCCTATCCCTGGTGCCCGGCCCGGAGAGCAGCTGAGACCATGCCCCAACCGGAGGGCCTGAGCGCCATCTCTGACTTTCTCCGCCAGTGCAGGTGATTGCCGAACGGTCCGGGGGCGTGCTTTTGAAGTTTGCTCCCGGCGTGTATCGGCGGGCGATGTCGGGCCTATCGACTTTTGTGGCTGGAAAGGCCCAACACCTTCCAGGAAACGGTAAGCGTTACCCATGCCTCCGTTTGGGCAAGCAACATGAGGAGCTAGCCGGGGACTAAAAAGGGCCGAGTTTATGGGGCTCCCTGTTCGCGATTTCAAGCGCCCGGATGGCAAATCGTTCGGCCAGGGGCGCAAACCTGGCTGCTTCGGGATCTGATGCGTTGCCGAGCCGGGCACGTTCGGCGATTCCGACAAAAATGACCGCAAAACGGTAGAGCGCGAACGCCTTGTGGAATGGCAGGAGGGGCGGAGAATCCGGGGCGGCCTTCATGTAACAGGCGACGAACTCCCCCTCGGAAGGAAGGCGCATCTCCGCAAGGTCGATCCCGAGCAGGCCGCCATATTCATCCGGGGCGGTGTGCCATGGCATGCAACAGAAACCGAGGTCGGCGAGAGGATGTCCGAGGGTGGATAACTCCCAGTCGAGAACGGCCACCACCCGCGCTTCTGTCGGATGGAACATGAGATTGCCGAGCCGGAAATCTCCATGACACAGGGCGACACGTCCATCATCCTCCGGAAGGTTGGCGGAGAGCCAGTCATGAAGCTGTTCGATGGGCGCAACGGGCTGCAGGTCCGACTGGCGGTATTGCCGGTCCCACCGGCTGATCTGCCTCTCGAAATAATTGCCCGGCTTGCCGAAGTCACCGAGTCCGACGGTTTCCGGACGGAGTGCGTGCATCGCTGCCATTGTCGTTGCGACAGCCATCCAGATGTCGCGCCGCTGATCGGCCGGCAATTCGGCGAGCGACGTGTCGGTAAAGACGCGCCCCTCGACCCGTTTCATCAGGTAGAAAGGGGTGCCGATCACTCCTTCGTCGCTGCAGTAATGAACCGGTTCCGGCACGGGGACGCCGGTCGGAAAGAGAGCTTCAAGAACCCTGTATTCCCGGTCGATCGCGTGAGCACCCTTCAGGATCGGCCCGGCGGGTTGTTTGCGCAGCACGAGCCGCCGGTCACCGTAGTCGAGAAAGAAGGACGGGTTCGACTGACCGCCGCCGATACGCTCGAGGACGAATAAGCCGCCGTCCGGGCCCAGCTTGTCCCTGAGATGGTTCCGGAGACTTTCCTTGTCGAATTCAGTCGTTCCTGCGCTGGCCGGCGCTGTCATTCTCCCGTCTCCCAGCGATAAAAATCCAGTCCGTCCCTGGTCAGATGACGGTTGATCAGCATCTTGTGCACCTCGTCGGCGCCGTCGACCAGACGTGCCTGTCGGGCATAACGGTAGATCCATTCGAGCACCGTGTCCTTGGAATAGCCGCGTGCGCCGTTGATCTGGATCGCGGTATCGGCCGCCTTGTGCAGAAGGTTGGCTACATGGATCTTGGCCATGGACACCTCTTTCTGTGCGAAACCGCCGCGGTCGATCTCCCAGGCGGCCTTCATCACAAGCAGACGGCCGATCTCGATCTGCATCGCAAGCTCGCCAAGCATGAGTTGAACGCTTTCCCGGTCGGCGAGCCGGACACCGAATCCCATCCGCTGATCCGCGTATCCGTGTGCAATCTCGACACAGCGTTTTGAGAGCCCTAGCCAGCGCATGCAGTGGGAGAGGCGGGCCGGACCGAGCCGGGTCTGCGTCACCTTCATGCCGCGGCCTTCTTCCAGCAGCACGTTCTCCGCGGGTATGCGCAGACCGTCGAAACGCAATTCGCAGTGTCCGCCATGCTCCTCTGGTCCCATGATGGGAATGCGGCGCACGATCTCCCAGCCCGGATCATCCCGGTGGAACAGGAAGGCCGTGTGGCCGCGCCGCTCGTCATCGGATGTGCGCGCCACGAGAATAAAATGCGCGGCATCCTCCGCGCCGGTGATGAACCACTTGCGACCGCTGACGATATAGGCATCACCGTCCTTCACGGCCCTCGTCTGCATCATGCCCGGGTCCGAGCCTGCACCCGGGTGCGGCTCTGTCATGACGAAGGCGGAGCGCACCTTGCCTTCGACGACGGGCTTCAGCCAGCGCGCCTTCTGGTCTTCCGTGCCGATAGCCTCCAGCAACAACATGTTGCCGTCATCGGGAGCGGAAGAATTGAAGGTCACCGGGCCAAAGATCGAGCGGTTCATGGCCTCGTAGCATACCGCCATGCCGACCTTGCCAAGTCCGAGCCCCCCGGTTTCGCGCTTCAGCTGTACACACCAGAGCCCCTCGGCTCGCGCTTTCTCACGCATCTGCTCAAGAACGTCCAGGGCGATGTTTTCATGGGGGTCGAATGCTGCCGGGTCGCTCTCGAGCGGGAGCAGGTGCGTTTCGACAAAAGCGGCAATGCGGTCACGGATATCCGCGATTTCCGGTGAAATGGTAAAATCCATGAGATCTCACAATCCTGAAACGAGATGGCCGCCGTCGACGGCAAGAACGGATCCTGTCATGTAAGCAGACTGATCGCTTGCGAACAGCAGCAAAGGCAGATCCAGATCGGAGGGCTTTCCGAGCCGCCGTTGCGGAATGCGGGTGATCAGCGCTCTGCCAGGCTCGCTGGCGAAAAAGTCCGCATTGATCGGCGTTTCTATATAGCCGGGGCAGAGCGCGTTCACCCGAATGTCGTGGCGCGCCCACTCCAGCGCCAGCGCCTTGGTCAGTTGCACAAGCGCTGCCTTGGACGCGCAATAGGCGGACACATGCCCGGAGACACGGATGCCGAGGATGGAAGCGATGTTGACGATGCTGCCGCCACCTGACGCTTTCATGGCACGCGCAGCAGCCTGCGCAACGGCAAAGGCGCCGGTCAGGTTGGTGTCGAGGACCGACTGGAACTCTTCAAGCGGCATGTCGATCGCGGCACCGGAACCGCTGATCCCGGCGTTGTTGATCAGAATGTCAAAGGCTGGTGCAGCTTCGAAGAAGCCGGCCACTCCCTCGGGTGAAGTAACATCGAGCGCGGCGGCATCGGCTGAACAACCGCGCTTTCGCAAAGCTTCCGCTTCGCCCTGGACCCGCTCGATCCGCCGTGCGGCCAATGTCACATGTGCACCGGCCTCTGCCAGGACGGCTGCGAAATGCACTCCCAGGCCGCTCGAGGCACCTGTGACCAGCGCGCGTTTCCCATCAAGTCTAATGTCCATCGGCTTCCCTATGCTTCGCTTGGCACTGTCCGGAATGCCCGGCATGGCACCGGTTCCGGTCAAACGGCTTCACGACGCTTGCGCTCGGCATCGTCCCAGGCTGTCAGTGCCTGGTAGTCCGGGACAAAGCCCAATCCCTTTTTTGCATCCGAAGAAATGGCGTCCTGTGATGTCACAACATCAATGACTGCAGGCGCGTTTTCGAGGCCTCGGCGGATGGCACCGGCGAGATCGTCCGGGTTTTCCACCCGTTCGCCATAGGCACCGAGGGCTTGCGCCATTGCAGCATAATCGGAATGACGCAGAACCGTCCCGATGACCCGTCCTCCATAATTGGCGTCCTGGTCATAGCGCTCGATATTCCATGCGGCATTGTTTGAAACGATAAACACTGCCTTGGCGCCATGCCGGACGGCGGTATCGATTTCCATTGCGTTGATACCGTAAGCGCCATCGCCATTGACCGAAATCACCTGGCGTCCTGGATTGGCCAGCGCCGCCGCCACGGCAAAGGGAACGCCAACTCCCAGGCAACCGAATGCACCAGCGTCCAGGTAAGTCGACGCAGTGAGACCGATCCGGGCGAAGCTGAGCAGATCGCCTCCATCGGCAATGGCAATGTAATCAGACGACACCACCTCCTTGAGCGCCTGGAAAATCGCAAGCGGGTGGATCTTGCCGTCGGAGCCCAGGCTGGGTGCCGCTTTTTGCTCGCCTTTGGAGATACGCTCGCGCTGCTGGGTTCGAAGACGTTCGAGCCAGTTTGCGTCCCGCTCGCCGGCATCGTTGCCAAGCGCATCGGTCAGCGCGTCGAGCGCAAGATCGACCGAGGCAAGCAATTCGGGCGAGCCCCGCCGGTTGTCGAGGAGTTCGCCGTCGTTGTCGGCAATGCGCAGGAACCGTGCATCGGAAAAGACGGCCGGCGAACCGAAACCGAGCTGGTAATCGAGCTTTCTGCCAAGAGTGATGACAAGATCGGCTTCCGCCATGGCTGCCGCCCGCACCGCACCGACCACCGAAGGGTGCCCCTGGGGAATGAGACCCCGGCTTTCCTGTGTGTCGAGATAGAGTGCATCGACAGCCTCCAGAAAGCGAAGGAGAGCCGGGCCGGCGTTTCGCGCGCCACGTCCGGAAACAACGAGCGGGCGACGCGCCGTTCTGATTGCCTCGACCGCCGCGTCAAGTTGGTCCGGCGCAGGCGGAATCCGGCGTGGCGGCTGCGGTTCGATCCAGTCGTCGACCAGCAGGCCGGCATTGAGGTGCGTGCGCAGCACATCGGTTGGGAATTCGATATAGGAAGGACCCGGCTCACCAAATGAACCGAGCGCGCGCGCGATCGCCTCGTCCAGTTCGCGCAAGGCCTGCTCCGGAACGCGCGCGGTCCGCGCGTATCGTGTCACAGGCTTCAGGATATCGACATGCGGGATGTCCTGGAGCGGCCCCATATTGGCCTGCGGGCGGGATGTGCACCCGCCGATCAGGAGCACCGGCGCCCGTGCCAGCGAAGCGTTTGCCATACCGGTGACGCAGTTGGTGACGCCTGGCCCGGCCGTTGCCATGGCAACTCCCAGTTCGCCGGTAAGTTCCGCGTGCGCATGAGCCATATGGACCGCGGCGCCTTCGTCGCGAACATCTACAATCTCGATGCCACGACGTCCGAGGTGATCCCAGATCGGCTGGATATGCCCGCCCTGCAGGCCGAACACCCGCTTGATGCCGCGCCTTTCGAGCACAAGGGCAATCCACGCGGCAACGCTCTCCTCGTCGCGGTTGAGGTCCTGTCGGTCGATCATTGATGCCTCCCTGGCTTGAATGATGCGTTCATTGGATTTGCGCGCGGTCGGCGACCATGTCGCGCAGGACGCGGTGGAGAATCTTGCCGGTGGTGTTTCTCGGCATTTCGTCTTGGGCCAGGAAGACAACTTTGCGCGGCCGCTTGTAGCCGGCGAGTTGATTCCTGGTCCAGGCGATCAGCGCGTCAGCGGTGATGTTTGCCCCTTCCCGAAGAACCACGGCAGCGGTGACGCTTTCTCCCCATTTGTCGTCCGGGCAACCGACCACGGCGACGTCCTTCACATCGGGATGGCCAGAAAGGACGCTTTCCACTTCCGAGGGGTAGACGTTCTCTCCGCCGGTGATGATCATGTTTTTCTTGCGGTCGATCAGCCGGATGAAGCCATCGGCGTCGCGTACGGCCATGTCGCCAACCGAAAGATAGTCACCCCGGAAAGCTTCCCCGGTCTTGTCCGGCAGGTTCCAGTAGCCATCGAAGGCATAAGGGCCGCAGGAATAGAGCTCCCCCGGCTGCCCGTCCGGAACCTCGTTGCCATTGTCGTCGAGAAGCTTGATCGCCGCGGAGCCGACCACTTCCCGGCCGACGGTGCCGAGATGGTCAAACTGTTCGTGCGGATGGATCATGGTCACCCAACCGGCTTCGGTCGAACCATAGAGTTCGTAAAGCCCGGAATTCGGGAACATCTCCATCACCGCGCGCTTGGTTTCAACACGCGCCGGCGCCGAAGATATCATCAGCTTCTGGACACTTTCAAAGTTCGCGTCACCGCGCTCATGCGGCGGAACGTCGAGCATCATGGCGTAGTGGGTCGGTACCAGGGAAGTGAAGGTTATGCCGAGGCCGCCGATGGTGCGCAGGCACAAAGCAGCATCGAAATTCGGACGCGAAAACACCGTCACCGTCGCGCCGATGGAAAGAAAGGCGGTGAAAAAATTGAGCGAATTGGCGTGGCACATGGGCATCACCAAAAGTGCATCGTCCTTGCGCGAAAGGCTTAGTTCGACCTGGGTCATGAGTGCAAGCATGGCCATGCCATGGTGCCCCCGGATCGCCCCCTTCGGCTTGCCGGTCGTGCCAGATGTGTACATCAGGCACCAGGGGTCATCGCCGGTGACTTCGACCTCCGGTTCGGCTTCCGAAGCCGAGTTGATCAACACCTCGTAGGAGCGCCAGCCCGCGGGCGGCGGACCGCCGAAGTGTATGTAGCGGTCGGACGGCACGCTGAGCCTGCTTTGCATCACCTCGACCAAACCGACAAACGGCTCTTCTGCAAGAATGGCCGAAACGCCGCAGTCCTCGCAGATAAATTGTGCCTCTGCCGCGGTCAGGCGGAAGTTGATTGGCACCGCCACCAGTCCGGCCTTGGCAACGGCGGTGTAAATCTCCGCCCATTCAACACGGTTATAGGCCAGCACGGCGATACGGTCGCCCTTTGCGAGGCCAAGCCCGGTGAGCCCATTCGCCAGCCGGCATGCGCGCTCGTTCCACTGACTGAATGTCAAAGCCCTCTCAAGATCGCGGGCACCGATCTGCCCTGGCTGAATCCGGGCGTGGGCAGATAGCATTTGTCCTGGTGTCAACAATGGGGTCATGGCCAAGTCCAGCTTGAGGGTCAACCTTACGATTTCTCGGAAGCGGCACCGCCGGTCTGCCCGGCAAGCGCAGCTTGCAGCGTTTCGGCTGCGCGAAGGGCGTGGTCGATCGACAGCGCTTCCGCCTGTACCGGATCGCCAGCAACGATCCTTTCCAGAATGTCTTCATGTTGCCGCCAAATTTCGTGGGGAAGTTCCGCATGGCGCAGAACTTCCCCCATGGCACGGCGCAAGAACCGCCAATGCGGCTCCACGGTGTCGGAGACCAACGGATTGCCGGAACCCTTGTAGATGAGTTGGTGAAAGGTGAGATCATGGCGAACCTGGTCGCCGACCGCGCCTCCGCTGCCCACGGCCCTGCCTTCGCGGATGATCTGGCGGCCGCGCTCGTCAAAGAAGCTGGCAACTGCATCGTCCGTTCTCGCGCGTTGTGCAGCCAAGCGCGCGGCCAGCCCGTCCAGGACGGCCCGGATTTCGTAGTGGTGACGCATCAGATCGAGGTCCAGCGGAATGACCTGCAGCCCCCTGCGTCCAATCTCCATGACCATGCCGTCGGCCTTCAAAAGCGCCATGGCCTGCTGAACGGGTTGCCGCGACACGCCGAACCGCTCCGCCAGTTGTTCCTGAACCAGGTGGGCACCCGCCTGTAGAACACCGTTGTAGATCTCGTCGGCGATTGCTTCATAGACCTGCTGTGCAAGGCTGGGCTTTGTCTGGATCAGGGTCATGACAGAGGTCCGATATTGAATTCTGAATTCAGAATTCAATATGACAATCCGAGCCTCGGGTCAATAAAATTTTACGTAGGGTAATTCTTGTTTCAGTCTCTGGCACTTAAAGCGGTTCGCGAAGTCAAACCTCCACTCGGGAGTCTGTCGACCGTTCAGACAGTTCCCAATTTAAGCAAATGGAGTGCACGGGAACGCGGACCGCAACGCGTAGCGCCCGTGTCGTTGGGCCAGGTATCCACCCGCCTCTCGAGAATTGTCGACATGAACGCCGGCTCTGACAGCAAGCCCGTCCTATTGTTGCTGTCCGTTTAGGGTCCATTGCAGTCGTTCGCGGGCAAGAGGTTTGCAGCAGCATGGAGCCTGACGGAGATGTTCATGGATCATAATGATCCGTT
>NZ_JBNKYW010000006.1:0-10918 GCF_050301095.1 Roseibium sp. | reverse complement strand
AATTTTCAATTCAACTAATTAATATTTTCAGCACACGGCATCCGCACAAAATTTTATTTTAAATACATTCATTTATTATGATTTTTACAAAATCGTATTTATGAATTGAAACTTACTCCTTCTAGTCCACCCTTTAAATTGAAAGACTACTTTCGAACACATCTTGAAACGCGCAAAAAACGCATTAAAATCCGGATTGGCTCCCCCCGAGATCTACTGGTCCCAGAAATACTGCTCCCGCATCTGCCGCCAGATCTTCTCTCCGATGAGGCAGTCATAAGGCTCCTGCGGGGTGAATTGCGCCTTGATGACTGACGGCACATGAGGAACTACCCCGCCGATTTCGAGAACCAGTTTGCGCCGGACGGCATCGGGAAACTGCACCCAGTTGTTGACCGGGATCACGAAACTGGCCGGACCTCCGATGACGCAGCGGCGGTAGTATTCATCCAGATCCTTGATGTTGAACTGGAACCCGGCCCCACCGGTCGTCATCAGGGGAAGACCGTTGATGACCATGCCGCTTTCCACGGCCGCATCACGGGCGAGAGTTACGGGTGCCCCGTGGTTGTTCGGTCCGTCCCCGGAGATATCGATCACCCGCCGGTCGGCTTCGAACGGAAGATCTTCCAGAAAGGCGGTGGCATGCCGGATCGCGCCGGAGATGGAGGTGCGGCGCTGGCCGAAGGTGCTGTCCGCCAGTACCTTGTCGGCAAATTCCGTCGCCCCGGCCCGGTCCTCGATAATGGTCCAGCCGACAATTTCCCGGATGTGGGTGTCGTTGGCCCATTCGAACATCATCAGGCCGATCCGGCCATGGGCACCGAGCTCGATGGCCCGTACGACCTCCGGGCTGGCAATCGCCGCCGCATAGCCCTTGCGCTGTATCTGCAGTTCTTCCGGCGACATGGAACGGGAGACATCGACCGCAAGCACAAGTGCGACGTCGACCCTTTCACCGGCTTCCGCGGAAAACGGGATGGCAACTGCGCCCAAAACTGCGCAGATCAGAGAACGGAACGCCTTTACCCTGCACATGGGCGACAGGATAGCGGAAAGGAGCCGAACCGCCAGCAGCTTGCCCCTGCATCCGGATAAACGATCTGTGATTGAGCGGGCTGCCCCCTTCGGCGGTCTATCGCTCGACGGACAGGTTCGGCTATAAAGGCGGCAAATCAGACCATTCAGGAAGACACTCATGTCCGAAACCGCCGCCAACGACGACACCCAGAAGCCGCTCCTGGGCACTCTCCTTCACGAGGGCGTCTACCGGATCGTGATGCAACGGCCTGACCGCATGAATTCGCTGTCGACCGCCATGATGACCGCTCTTTCGGAAGAACTCGCCAGGGCGGCTGAAAACCCCGAAGTTCGCGTCGTCCTGCTGGGCGCGGAAGGCAAGGTTTTCTGCGCGGGCCACGACCTGAAGGAACTGACGGCAGCACGCGGCGAAGCCGACGGAGGCCGGGCGACCTATGAGCGGATCATGCGCCAGTGCTCCGACCTGATGCAGCAGATCGTGCGCCTGCCCAAGCCGGTGATCGCTGTCGTCACCGGCGTCGCGACAGCCGCCGGCTGCCAGCTCGTCGCGTCCTGCGACCTGGCCCTTGCCACGGACACGGCGACCTTCTGCACGCCGGGTGTCAACATCGGCCTGTTCTGCTCCACGCCCATGGTCGCCCTGTCGCGCAATGTTGCGCCGAAACAGGCCATGGAAATGCTGCTGACCGGCGAAAGCATCGATGCCTCGAGCGCCAAGGAATTCGGCCTGATCAACCGTATCGTGCCGCGCGACTACCTGGAACAGGTGGTTCAAAAATATGCGGAAGTGATCGCCTCCAAGTCGTCCAAGACGCTCAAGATCGGCAAGGAAGCCTTCTACCGCCAGCTCGAAATGCCGCTTTCAGAGGCCTATGAATTCGCCGCCCAGACCATGGTTGAGAACATGATGGCGCGGGATGCGGAGGAAGGCATTTCCGCCTTCCTGCAAAAACGCAAGCCGGAGTGGACGGATAGCTGAAGCCGCTTGCCGGAACCGCTCCGTTATTAATCGACACGCGGAGCGGATCAGCGGTGGAGCCTAGCCCCTCCCCCAAAAAGGCCGCGGCCTAGGGCTTATCGCTCGACCACCTCAACACCGTCTTCGATACGGTTGCTCGGATAAAGCACCACCTGCTGTCCTTCCGACAGTCCTTCGGCGATTTCAACCTCCAGGCTGTTCTCTGCCCCAAGCGTGACCGGGCGCAGACGTGCCAGCCCGTCTTCGACGACGAACACCGCCCATTGCTCGCCCTGGCGGAACAGCGCGCCACGCGGAAGTTTGAGAACATCCGCCTCGAAAAGGATCACCTTGACGTCCACCCGGTAGCCGTGGCTCAGCCGGCGCCATTTTTCAGGCGGATCGGCGAGATCAAGGATCACGTTGACCCGCTGTTCCTCGATCCCGAGAGCGGAGACCTTGGTCTCGCCGAAAGGTTCGATCACTCGCACCTTGGCATTGAGATCGGGGCCGCCCCAGCCGGTGATGATGGCTTTGTCGCCGGGATTTATCCGGACCGCATCTTCCGACAGGAGATCGACCACGACCTCCAGGTTGCCGGGATCGCCGATCTCCATAAGCGGCGTGTCGGCGGAAACGACGCCCGCGCTTCGGCGGACAACGCGCAGGACCCGTCCGCTGACCGGTGCCGTGATTTCTATGCACTCGCAATCGTCGCCACGGCTTTCAAGTTCCTGGCGCGACAAAAGCCGGGACCTTGCCTGCTTCAATTGAAACTCCCGGACGTTCAACGCCGCCTTGGCCGACGCCAGCTTGGCTTCGGCGACCCGGTGGGCCCGTTCGGCATTGTCCAGCGTCCTTTTGGAGATCGTGCCGGAGCTCACAAGCCGGCGCGAACGGTCCCGTTCGCTGAGCGCGAACGCCAGATCCGCCTCCGCGCTGTCGAGCTCCGACATCGCGAGCCGGCGTCCGGCCTCTGCAGCCTCGATGGCCGCCTGCTGTTCGGCTTCGGTGCGCACGTCCAGGAATTCCGGCGGCGCCGGTTCGATCGACACCAGCTTCGTCTGCCCCGCCTCGACCGAATCGCCCGCATCGGCCTCGATGCGATGCAGAAAGCCTCTGAGCGGGGCGTAAAGCGTATAGATGTCGCGCACCCTCGTCTCGCCTTCCTCGTCGATGGTCACCAGCAGGTGGCCGGTCTTCGCCTCGGCAAGGTCGGCCGGCACCGGTTGCGGCCGGAACGCATAGCCGATGCCTGCCGCAAGCACGGCAATCAGCAGGCCCCAGATGATCAGGCGGCGTGTAGCAACGCTCACGTCTTCACTCCCGTGTCTTGAGGACCGCGATCAGGTCCAGCTTGTCGAGCCGCCTGCGTACGAAGGCGGCGCAGATGAGGGTGGCCGCCAGCGCAAACAGCATGGCCTTGCCATAGGTGGCATCGTTGATGACGAGCGGCACCCGGTAGAGTTCCGTCTCGAAGGCGCTGACCATGTACCAGGCAAGAACGGAGCCGATCAGGGCGCCCAGAGGAATGGCGAACCAGGTCAGCAGACCGATTTCACCCAGAAGAATGTAGGAAATCTCCCAGCGGCTGAAGCCGAGCACGCGAAGCGTCGCCAGGAGGCGCGCCTGTTCGGACAGGGCGATGCGGATCGAATTGTAGGTCACCCCGATGGTCAGCGTCATGGAGAAGACGACAAAGAACCCGATGAAGATGAAGATGGTTTCGCCCATGGTCTTGTAGAACGTGTCGATGGAGGCCTGACGGAACAGGATGGCAGACGTTCCGGGAATGTCCTTGAGCCTTGTCAACAGGTCGGCGCGTCGTGCCGGATCCACGACGAGATGCAGACCGCTGACTGAACGGGCCGTTTTCATCAACCGGTTGAGGGCATCGAAATCCATATAGGCGGGTTTGCCGATATAGGTTTCGAAAATGCGGGAGACGGGCAGACTGACTTGTGGACGCCGTGCTTCCAGAATTTCCACGAATACCTTGTCACCGACCCTCACGCCAAGCAGTTCGGCCAATTTGCCGGAGAGGACGAGGCCGTCCCGCGGCAGATCGACCTTTTCGTCCTTGACGTCATAGACAGGGCTCAGCGCGGCGTCTTGAGGAACGCCCAGAATTCCCTGCCGTTCGCTGCGTTGACCGTTGCTCAGGCGGGCCGGCACAAATCGATAGGGTTCGGCCCCAAGCACGCCGGGCAGGTTTTTGACATCTTCGATGACGGCATGGGGTTTCAGGTCGTTGAAGGTGATCGTGGCGTCCTGGTGCTGCGCCTTTTCGAAGGTGGTCACGACCAGTGCGTCGATGGCATCCGCCCACTGCAGGGCCATGATGAGCACCGACACGGACATGGCAAGTCCAAGGCTTGCCAGAAAGGCACGCAACGGCCAGCGGAAGATACGTCGGAAGATCATCCGGGTCGGCTCGTCCAGAAACCTTGAAAAAACCGTCCCGGAAGCCCAGGAGCGCCGGTAAATGGGCGGTGCGGGCGGCAGCATCGCCTCGGCGGGAGGCAGGCGGGTTGCCCTTTGCACGGAGACCAGGCTGCCCGCCAGGGCCGCCAGCAGACTGACGCTGCCGGCAATCGCGAACCCGGTCGGCCCCGGCCGGTAGTAAAGAAACGGAAAACGGTAGAATTTGGCATAGAGCTCCGTATTCCAGTGCCCGAGCCAGGCCCCGACCAGAGAACCGATCAGAACACCGGTGACGCCGATGAAAAGAACCATCTTGGCGTAATGCCAGCCAATGGCCAGATTGGTGTAGCCGAAAGCCTTAAGGAGCCCGATTTCGCGGCGTTCGGTCTCAACGAGGCGGGCCATGACCATGTTGGTCAGGAAAGCCGCGACAGCCAGGAAGATGGCCGGCAGGATCCGCGACATGTTCTTCAACTGGCCGATCTCGCTCTCCAGGAACCAGTTCGAAATCTGGTCGACACGCGCATAGGCACCCGTGCCGCCGTATGGCGACAGAAGATCGTCAAGCCGCTGAATGACCTCCTTTTCATCCGTGCCCGGAAGCAGGCTCAAGGTGACGCTGTTGAAGGACCGCTTGAGATCGAACGCGGCTTCCAGCGCATCGCGGCCCATCCACAGCACGCCGAAGCGCTCGTCGTCCGGCATCAGCCCGCCTGGAGCAATGGCGTAGACGAATTCGGGACTGAGGGCGGTACCGACGACCTGCAGGGTCCGTTTGCGCCCCCTCAGGACAGCGTTGAAACTGTCACCGGGTTTGAGGCCATGGGCGTCCGCGAAAGGCTCGTTCACAACCACCTCATCGGGCCGGTTGGGCTCCGCCAGACGCCCCGACCGGAGGACGAGGGTGTTGAGAAGCTGAGGCCCGTGCGCAGGCAGCGATATCAACTGTCCGATGACCGGTTCGTTGAACCCTTCCATATCGAGCACCGCCCCTTGCACGATGCGCGTTTCCGCCATTTGCACGCCGGGGATGGCGGCAATGCCGCGTCCCAGACTTTCCGGCGCCCGTTTGGCACTGGCAAACACCTCGGCAAAGCGCGAACGCTCGTAATAAGCCTTGGTGGTTTCTTCCAGAGATTCGATTGTTGTCAGCGACATGATCAGGACCGCCGCGCCGGATGCGATCACGAGCGCCACCGCCAGCACCTGGGCCCTGAGACGCCAGAGATCACGCAAGAGCTTGCGGTCGAGGCTGGACATTACACCTACCATTCCAGTTCTTCGGGAAGCCGCCGCACCTCGTTGACCCTGGTCTCGACGATCCTGCCGTCGGCGAACATCAGGACCCGGCTGGCAATATCGGCGATGACCGCGTTGTGCGTGATCAGGGCGGTGGTGGTCCCCAATTCGCGGTTAACCCTCAAAATGGCCTCCAGAACGAGGATACCGGTCTTTGAATCGAGCGCGCCGGTCGGTTCGTCACACAGAAGAATCTCCGGCCGCTTGGCGATTGCGCGAGCGATAGCCACCCGTTGCTGTTCGCCGCCGGAAAGCTGGGCCGGGAAATGATCGAGGCGCGCCCCGAGACCGACCAGTTCCAGCGCTTCCTCCGGCCGCATCGGGTTCTCCGAGATTTCCGTGACGAGCGCGACATTCTCCCTGGCCGTGAGGCTGGGAATGAGATTGTAGAACTGGAAGACGAACCCCACGTGTTCGCGGCGGTAGCGGTTGAGCGTGCGGTCCCGGCCATCCGTCAGCACCTTGCCCTGAAAGGAAACCTGCCCTGCTGTCGGATCGTCCAGGCCGCCCAGAATATTGAGCAAGGTCGATTTGCCGCTACCTGACGGACCGAGCAGCACCAGAAGCTCGCCTTGAAAGAACTCGACATCGACGCCTCGCAAAGCCGGCACCTCCACCGCACCCATGTGATAGATCTTGGTCAGACCTTCCCCTTTGAGGGCGACCCTTTGCATCTCGGTTTCCTGAAGCGCCATTTCTGAAATTCCGTTCCGACACGCTCGTCTTCCGTCAGCCTGTTCCGGAGCTCCGGCCCGGGCGCCCACGGAACGCACGCTGACGCGGGACGACCGAACGGATTGTTTCACATCCTCGCGCACGCGCCATCCGTACATTTGCTAAGGGCAGCTTCAGTGTTTATCCAAGTCATGCGACAAGCAGACAGGCGAGGACACGAGGAACAATGCAACAGGCAGGTTATTCAGGGCGGCCGCTTGCCGCCAAACTCGGCCTGAAGCCAGGCATGAGCTGCTGGTGGCAGGACATGCCGGAAGACATCAGTAATCTTCTGCAAGGTCAGGAACCCGGCGTGAATCTCCTCGGCGCGGCAGTTTCCGGGCTGGAGTGCGCCCATCTTTTTGTCACAAGCCGCGCCGTTCTTCAGGCCGAGCTTTCCCGGCTTCGCGATCTCCTCTCTCCCGCCGGCATGATCTGGGTTTCCTGGCCCAAGAAGGCCAGCAAGGTGCCGACCGACATTTCGGAGGACGTGATCCGCGAGATCTGCCTGCCGACGGGGCTGGTGGATGTGAAGGTCTGCGCAGTGGATGCCGTCTGGTCCGGCCTGAAACTTGTCATCCGCAAGGAATTCAGGAAAGAACAGGAAGAAAAACTGACGGCAAATACCGGGACGGACTGATCGGCCGCGCCTCACATCAACGGCAAGAATATTTCCGTTTTTGCTTCGTGTTCAGGCACATCCGGGAAGAAGCTAATTCTTTGCACGAAGAGAGGATAGTCGCGCAATTCCTCTCCGCTCTGCGGCAGCCAGTCCCGGTAGAGCGCACGAATATCCGCATCCGCGTGATCGAGTGAACCATGATGTTCGATCACGGCACAGCGCCCGCCGGGAATCGTTTTCGTGATGACGCCCTGGCTATTTTCCGGAACCGCCTGTGAGACGGAACAACACACATCGAAACGGTAATCTTCAGGCGCGGCCGTTTTCGGGTCGTCATAGAGTATGTTGAACGTCGCGCTCCTGGACGGCGGCAAGGCGTTCTCCCTGCGCCAGTCAACGAACCTGCGGACGGTTGCTGGAAGTCCGGCGGGCGTGCCTTGGTGCTCCAGAACCGCCACCAGCGTTTCAGGAAAATCAACAATCCGAATGCGGTCGAAATCAAGTCCGGTCTCCGGCATGGTCTGTCCTTTCAAGTCCGTGAGAGGGTCATAGGTACGATGCCAGATGGTCCAGTCAGGTGCGGCGCGGAAGGCCGTTGGGCTTTGGCCGAAAGTCCGCTTGAACGCCCGTGAGAAGCTTTCCAGGTTTTCGTAGCCGGCGTCATAGGCAATATCCGTAACCGGACAGTCCTGCCGGAAGGCAAGTTTGTGCCCTGCCCGCTTGAGCTTCAGAAGACGCCGGTAGTCGGCAATCCCAAGGCCCAGGAAGGCGGAAAACTGACGCTGGAAATGAAACCGCGAATAGGCGGCGACCTCAGCAAGAGCAGCAATGTCCAGCGGCTGGTCGAGCGTCCCGTCGACCTTCTCGAGGACGCGCTGAAAGCGCTGCTTGTACCGGCCCATTCCCTTGTCCTTCGCTTCTTCCATCTGACTTTTCCCGTTTAACCTGTCCTTCCCCGGCATCGCCTGACCGCAAGTGCTCATTTTCATGTGCATGCCGTGAAATGTGACCAGGTGCGACCCTGGAAACGCTTGCAGTACCGCCCGGTTTCGAATTGGATAGCGCGGCACATCTGAGAGTATTCAAATTCATGAACCACGACAGTTACTCCGACGCCTATATCAAGGGCATTCTGGACGAGGTCAAAACCGTGGCCATCGTCGGCGCCAGCGCCAACAACGTCCGGCCGTCCTATTTCGTTCAGAAGTACCTCCTCTCCAAGGGTTATGACGTATGGCCGATCAATCCCGGTCAGGCAGGCAACCAGATCCTGGGACAGACCGTTTATTCGTCTCTGGACGATCTTCCGGCTGTTCCGGATGTGATCGACATATTCAGGAACTCCGCCGCTGCGGGCATGATCGTCGACCAGGTGCTGGCCAGTGGCAAGTTGCCGAAGGTGATCTGGATGCAGCTTACCGTGCGCAATGACGAGGCAGCCGAAAAGGCGGAAGCGGCCGGCATCAAGGTGGTCATGAACCGGTGTCCGAAGATCGAATACGGCCGGCTCTCCGGTGAAATCGGCTGGGCCGGGGTCAACTCCAGGACCCTCTCCTCCAAGCGTCCCACACTCAAGTCCGGGTTTCAGCACCGGGGACTGTTGGGCGGAAAACCCCGCTGAAGCCGGCGGGACCGTTCGGGCCGGCCCAGGCAGTGTCCCTGCATAAGCCGTTGACGCACAAAAATTTTCCGGAACGCGACGAATCCGGAATTTCCTGCTTTGACCTGCCCGTCCCCTTCGGCCAAACTGCCGCGATTCAAATTGGGAGGTTCATTTATGAGCGATAACATTCCTGGCTTTTCTACCCTTGCCATTCACGCCGGTGCGGCGCCCGATCCTTCGACCGGAGCAAGGGCAACGCCTATCTACCAGACGACATCCTTTGTGTTCGACGATGTAGACCACGCGGCCTCCCTTTTCGGCCTTCAGGCCTTCGGCAACATCTACACGCGCATTACCAATCCGACGACGGCCGTTCTGGAAGAGCGGGTGGCGGCGCTTGAGGGCGGTACGGCGGCACTTGCCACGGCTTCCGGGCACTCCGCGCAGCTGCTTTGCTTCCACACGCTGATGCAGCCGGGTGACAACATCGTTGCCGCGAACAAGCTCTACGGCGGTTCGATCAACCAGCTCAACCACTCCTTCAAGAGCTTCGGCTGGGGCGTGAAATGGGCGGACCCTGCCGACATCAGCTCCTTTGAAGCTGCCATTGACGACAAGACCCGGGCGATCTTCATCGAAAGCCTTGCCAACCCGGGCGGCATCATCGTTGACATCGAGGCCATTGCCGCCATTGCCAAGGCCAAAGGCGTTCCGCTGGTCGTCGACAATACGATGGCCACGCCATATCTGTGCCGTCCGATCGAACACGGCGCCGACATCGTCCTGCATTCCCTGACCAAGTTCATGGGCGGTCATGGCAACTCCATGGGCGGCATCATCGTCGATGGCGGCAGCTTCGACTGGTCGGCAAGCGGCAACTACCCCCTGCTCTCCGAGCCGCGGCCGGAATATCAGGGCATCGTCCTGCACGAGACCTTCGGCAATTTCGCCTTCGCCATTGCCTGCCGCGTGCTCGGCCTGCGCGACCTCGGCCCGGCCATTTCGCCGTTCAACTCCTTCATGATCCTGACGGGCATCGAAACGCTGCCGCTGCGCATGCAAAGGCATTCTGACAACGCCAAGAAGGTTGCCCTGCACCTGTCGGCCCATGACAAGGTCAAATGGGTCTCCTATGCCGCGCTGCCCGACGACAAGCATCATTCGCTGCAGCAGAAGTACATGCCCAAGGGCGCCGGGGCAGTGTTCACCTTCGGTGTCGAAGGCGGCTATGACGCCGGGGTCGGCCTGGTGTCCAAGGTGGAACTGTTCTCGCACCTCGCCAACATCGGCGACACCCGCAGCCTGATCATCCACCCGGCCTCCACCACCCACCGCCAGCTCAGCGACGAGCAGAAAACTGCGGCGGGCGCCGGTCCGGACGTGGTGCGCATCTCCGTCGGCCTGGAAGACGTCGAGGATCTGATCGCCGATCTGGATCAGGCACTCTCCGGCTGATCCGGCTTACCTCAAAAATCAAAAAGCCCGCCATCCGGCGGGCTTTTCCGTTCTCTGGCAGGAGAAAACTTCATCCCCTGATCGGAAATGGCCCCTTCAGCACCGCCATGTAGTCGACGGCCGCAGCGAGCACGATCACCGCAAAGCCCTGATGCACCAGTGCGACGGGAAGCGGCACCATCCAGACCAGCGTCATTATGCCGAACACGGCTTGCAGCAGGATGAAGCCGCCGACATGGGCGCCTGCACGGCGCAATTCCGCGCGCCGGCTCGCCCGGAACGTGGCGTAGGTCAGCATCACACCGAGCAACACCAGCAGATACGCCATCATGCGGTGCTGAAACTGAACGGTCATGACGTTTTCGAAGAAATTAAGCCAAACCGGCTTCATGACCAACAGACCGTTCGGGACGAACTGCCCGTCCATCAAGGGCCAGGTATTGAAGGTGAGACCCGCGTTGAGGCCGGCCACCAGCCCCCCCAGAAATATCTGCAGAAAGACAAGGCAGACGAGCAGCTTACCGCCCCGGGTCAACCGCGCCTGCTCGTCTTCCACCGGTTCCGGCAAGGGTGCGAGCCGGCGGGCGATCCAGAAGAGATAACCGAAGATGAACAGCGCCAGGGTCAGATGAACCGCCAGTCTGTACTGGCTGACGTCCGTCCGCTCCACCAGCCCCGAAGCGACCATCCACCAGCCGACGGCCCCTTGCAGGCCGCCAAGGGCGAGACCGATCGCAAGCCGCGGTTTCAGCCAGGGTTCGATCCGTCCGGCCATCCAGAAGCCGAGCATGGGAATAAAGAA
>NZ_JBNKYW010000005.1:0-2203 GCF_050301095.1 Roseibium sp. | reverse complement strand
CAGATGATCCTCGGCGCGCTTGCTTCGGTCCTGTGACCGGTTGAACTGCCGTCACGCGGCGCGGGCACTCTGGCGGGCGGCGATGTGCAGGCTGAGGTCCTCCGCATCGCGTCCGACTCCGTCGACAAGGTTGGAGAACTTGCGTTTCTGAAAGCGCATGCCCAGCACATAGAGCCCGGGAACTGGCGTTATTCCGCCTTCATGACGAACCTCTCCCCTGTCGTCGAGCACCGGAACCTTCAGCCAGGGATATTCCCGCCGGTATCCGGTCGCCCAGACGATGGACCGGATCCCTTCAGCATCCAGATCCAGCGACGAAGGTGCGGGGCGCAGATTGGTCGGACGCAACGCATCCGGTTCGGCAGGAGGAACATTCATTCGGTTCGCCTTGATGAACCCGTCGATCTTGGCCAGCAGCGAGAACATGCCCTCATCGGCGGCCCGGACCGTTTCGTGCAGGGTGTCGGCAAATCGGACCGTGCTCCCTTTCACTCCGATTGCCCGTCCCGCGAGGCGCGCGCCCTTGTCCTGCAGCGTGCCGACGTCGAGGTCGTGATTGTCGTCGGCGCCGATCAGCTGTGGCGGCGGCATGGACCGCTCGACCGCAGGATTGGCAGGAGACGCGAACGCCCCCATGGCGTCCATCCAGAAAAGAATGTCGCGGCCTCTGTAGCGCCGCGGCACGCGGATGTGGGTGCCGACCGCCAGGGTCACTTCGCGGCCTGCGGCCAGCAGCTCCTCGCCGATCTGGAGACCGGTCGCCGAGGCGCCGACCACCAGAACGTTGCCCTCCGGCACTTGTCCGGGATTGCGATAGTCGGCCGGCACGATATGCCGGATCTCTTCAGGGACGTCCGCTGCGAACTCCGGAATACGCGGCTTGTCGCAAAAACCCGTCGCGATCACAACGTTCGCCGCCAGCCAGACTTCGCGATCGGTGGTCACCCGGAAGCGGGTATCGGAAAGCTGCTCAAGCGACGTCACGGCGGTCCCGGTCTGGACCGGTGCCTCGTAGGACTGCGCGTAGTTTTCCAGATGATGGACGAACTCCGGCATCGTCATGAAGGCATCCGGATCGGACCCCTTGTAGTGCCAGTGCGGCAATCTGCTCTGCCAGTTGGGGGTGAGCATCCTGAGCGAATCCCAGCGCTCGCTGCGCCACCGTTCGCCGATCCTGCCGCGTTCCAGAATGACATGTTCGACGCCGAACTGATAAAGGCAGCGCCCCATCGCCAAACCGGCCTGGCCACCACCAATGATGACTGTGTTGACATGTTTCATGACCTGAATCTCCTGTGTCTCATGTCCTTGATGAGACCGGAGTTTGGGCCGGCGGCGTCATTTGACCGTTGCGCCACGCATCAATGAGCCGTCTAAAATGCGTTTATTCTTCGTGCAGGGGACAGGAGAAGTTAAGAACCCGCAGACGCCAGACCGCAAAGGCAACCGCAGCAGAAATGCGTCACGCGCCTGCATGGTGCTTACACGGACAACTGTGCTGCTCGGAGCAACATGGTTGTGTCATTGAGGGAAATGGCGCACCGGGGAGAATGAAGATGAGAACTGGAGCGTTCGGTTCTTGGCATCGTGATGATGCATAATCCAAGGTGAGGAAGCCAATAGGCCGTTCACTCGCGCTGAAGACCTGAGACTGTTCGGCGACCAGCGGCGATCTGGTTCCGGATCGATGGATCCATCAACACGCACAAGAATGCCCGCAATCGAAAGGACGCTAAGCGACCTTTCACACTTGCAGGCAGTCCCACTTAATTGCGCAATGGCTCAGCGGGACAAGCCAGCCGTACGACTTGATGAACACGCGGCCCGCACGCGCAAAGATATAACTTTCCGGGCCCGCCGCGAACACGCCAAGGCAAATTCACAAGCTACCGAACTTGCGCAAGTGGCAGACAGCAACCTGGCGGAAACACACAGAAAACCTGCGAACCGCGGTTAAGTATGCTGAATTCTCTTTTTTGAACGTATCGAGAGATAGCTAACCAACGAAGAGCGACGAGGCCCGCGTCTGGCGGAATCTGTCCTTTCTGAGGGTGGTGTCTGGATTATGACACTCAATCGTTGCAGCCTTTGAGACCAAAAGGGGCTTGGAAAACAAGCCGGCGCCGTGAAGTGCGTGAATGAACATGGATATCCGATAATGAAGTTTGTGAAGCTGTTGGCCCCATCGATAATCTTGACAGTT
>NZ_JBNKYW010000004.1:0-20413 GCF_050301095.1 Roseibium sp. | reverse complement strand
TTCCTGTCGCGTTTCCTCGGCCAGACCGCAACGAGCGTGATGAGCCGTCTCATGGGCATGATCCTGGCGGCAATCGCCATGGAAATGATGGTCGACAGCATAAAGGCCCTGCTCCCGGGGCTGGCTTGAGAATAGCCTGTACGCAAATCTCCGCTTCCTCAGGATGAGGTTGGTACATGGTGGAGAGGTCCCTGGACGCAGCTCTGCTGACTTGAAGAAAGGGAGCAATCCCTGCAGCAACCGGTCCCTGCCCTTGCAAGGCCCTGTTGAAAGCGCAATAAGGGCGCAAAGCTTTCAAACCCTTCAGGAGCCTCATGTCTCTTCGCGTTGTTTTCATGGGCACCCCCGACTTTTCGGTGCCGACCCTGATGGAGATCGTCGGGCAGGGCCATGACGTCGTTGCCTGCTATTCGCAACCGCCGCGTCCGGCCGGTCGTGGCATGGATCTGAAGAAGTCGCCGGTCCACGAGGCTGCCGAGTCCTTCGGTATCCCTGTCTTTACGCCGAAAAGCCTGAAGGACCCGGAAGAACATGCCGCCTTTGCAGAGTTGAACGCGGATGTAGCCGTCGTGGTCGCCTATGGCCTGCTGCTGCCGAAGGCCGTGCTGGAGGCGCCGCAATACGGCTGCCTCAACCTGCATGCCTCGCTGCTGCCGCGCTGGCGCGGGGCCGCGCCGATCAACCGGGCGATCATGGCGGGTGACACGGAAACGGCGGTGCAGGTGATGCGCATGGAGGAAGGGCTCGACACCGGCCCGGTCTGCATGTCGGAAACCGTCGCCATATCTGAGAACATGACCGCAGGCGAATTGCACGACCAGCTCTCCGGGCTTGGCGGCGACCTCATGGTTCGTGCGCTTGCGGCGCTTTCGCGTGGCGCGCTCGGGGAACAGCCGCAGGCGGAAGAGGGCGTCACCTATGCCGCCAAGCTCTCCAAGCAGGAAACGCGGATCGACTGGTCCGGTTCTGCTGCGGAGGTGCATAATCACATTCGCGGCCTGTCACCCTTTCCCGGTGCCTGGTGCGAGATGGAACTGGGCGGCAAACGGGAGCGGGTGAAGATCCTGCGCAGCTCGCTTGCCGCGGGTGAAGGAGCCGCAGGCACGGTTCTGGAAACAGGCAGCTCACCTGTCATTGCCTGCGGATCAGGGGCCGTGCGTCTCGATCAGGTGCAGCGCGCGGGCAAGAAGCCGATGAGCGGGGCGGACTTCCTGCGTGGGGCCTCTCTTTCTGACGGTACGGTTCTGGATTAATCTGGCCCTCGGGAGAGACAGGATGAGCACCACAGACGCATCGCAGCTGACAATCCGGGATGTGACCTCGAATGACGAGTCCGTCGTCAGGGATCTCGTTACGGCGGCCTTTCCGTCTGACATGGAAGCGCGTCTCGTCCATACGCTCCGCCATTGCGGTGCACTGGTGCTGGAACAGGTCGCGGTCGACAACGAGGGCGCGATTGTCGGGCACGTTGCCTACAGCCGTGTGACCCCGGCCGCCATCGGTCCGGGGCAGGGGCTGCAGATCGCCTGCCTGGCACCGGTTTCGGTCTGGCCGGAGAAACAGCGTTCCGGTATCGGCTCGGCCCTGATCACATCCTCTCTGGCAAAACTGAAGGATCTCGGCGAGGATCTCGTGCTTGTGCTCGGACCACCTTCCTATTATCCGCGTTTCGGCTTCGACCCGGCTCTGGCCCGCAAGGTGCAGGGTCCCTATGCGGGCGACGCCTTCATGGCGCTCGCGCTGACGGATGAAGGCAGCCGCGACCTGCCGATTGAAGTGGCCTTTGCCACGCCGTTTGAAGAATTCGAATAATGCCACGATACAAGTTGACGGTTGAATATGACGGCCGCCCGTTTTGCGGCTGGCAGCGCCAGGCCAACGGCCCGTCCGTTCAGGCCGTGATCGAGCGCGCCATCAAGGCCTTTTCCGGCGAAGAGGTGACGATCGGCGGTGCGGGGCGCACAGATACGGGCGTGCATGCAACGGGTCAGGTCTGCCATGCGGATCTTTCGAAACCCTGGCCGGTCAAGACGATCATGGGAGCGATGAATTTTCACTGCCAGCCGGACCCGGTCGTCATTCTGGAAGCGGAGGAAATGCACGAAGGTTTCGATGCGCGCTTCTCTGCCATCCGCCGGTCCTACCGCTACCGCATCCATAACCGCGTGCCGCCGCTGACCCATCAGCGTGGCCTCGCCTGGCATGTGAAACCGGATCTCGATGCCGAGGCCATGAACGCGGCGGCGCAGGAGTTCGTCGGTCACCACGACTTCACCACCTTCCGCCATTCGCGCTGTCAGGCGAAGAGCCCGGAAAAGACACTGGAAGACTTCCGGGTCTACCGGGAAGGCGAGTTCGTCATCGCCGAATGTTCCTCCCGCTCCTTCCTGCACAACCAGGTCCGGTCCATGGTCGGATCCTTGCGTCTGGTGGGCGAAGGCAAATGGAGGCCGGGCGATATCACGAAGGCGCTTGCCGCCCGCGACCGCAAGGCCTGCGGCCCGGTCGCCCCGGCGGACGGGCTCTATCTCACCCGCGTCGACTACCGCTCTGCCGAATTGGACAGGGAGCTGATGCTGGACTGGCAGGCCCGCAAGGCGGCCATGGAAGCCGGGGACGACGGCGAGGAATAGCGGCGGCAAGGGAGCAAGAACCATTGCCTCGCTTCTCCGGAAAAGACAATTCTCTTTGGAACTAGATGTCCAGGCCAATCACGAGATTGATTTTCCTGCCTGCGTTCACTGCTTGATAGGTCGGAAATGGCGACCTCTGCGAAACGTCAATTTCTCGAGTGAGCCAGAGCCGTTCTTCCAGAACCCCTATTGACTGGGATAACGCGCGGTCCGTAATCGCACCCAGTCCGGATTTTATGACCGAGAAGCGCTTCGGTGACGCGGTCAAGGCGAGAATGGGCACCGTCCAGCTTCGCCTGATGACGGCAAACGCATCGCCCTCGGGTGCAATCTCAACGATTCTGGCTGCAATTGCCGCTGCCGATACACCTTTCTGCGTTAACCGGAATTCCGGCCGCAATGGATGACCGTGTCCTGGATTTTTTTCCAGCAATCCAAGCTGAACCAAATGATCGAGACTTGAGGCGAACGAGGAGCGGCTTGCATTGGTCGCTGCAATCAACGGTGCCTGCCGGCCAGGAACGCCGGAATGCAATAGGGCCAGGATTTTCAAAGACCAAGCTTTGGATGTGAGGTTGACAAGCAGGGGTAAATCCATAAAGTATAGCTACTATATTTTTGATACATAGGAAAGCGTCATGCCGGTCATTTCTTTGGACAACACAATCACTTTGGCACTCTCGGTTCGTGACAGGCATGCAAGTGCCGAATGGTACGAAAAGCATCTTGGCTTCAAGCTGCTCGTTCATATCGACGAGGCCGGTTGGAGCGAGATGCAGACCAATACCGAAGGTGTCACTCTGGGGCTGGGCGAACAATCAGAGCCCGCACCCGGCAACACCGTTCCCGTGTTCGGAGTGGCGGATATTGCGGCTGCGCGTGCCGCTTTGGAAAATGTTGATGTGAAATTCGATGGGGCAACCGAAACCGTCGAAGGGATGGTCAGCATCGCAACATTCTATGATCCGGACGGCAATGCCCTCATGCTGGCGCAAGACCTTACGAAATAGCCGGTCAGGCCACCTTCCGGAAAATGCCGCGCTGCCGTTGCCTCCTGGCCTGACGTCTGACTACGCCTTTGCTGCCTCTTCAGGCGCTTCAACGCACTTCCGGTAAAGATGCCAGGTCGTGTGGCCGAGGATCGGCAGGGTGGCGATCAGGCCCAGAAACGCCGGGATCATCGAGACGACCAGAACGGCGGTAACGACGAAGGCCCAGCCGATCATCGGGACCGGGGAGGCGACAACCGAACGCACGCTTGTGATCATGGCGGTGATGAAGTCCCGGTCGTCTTCCAGGAGCAGCGGGAAGGACACCACCGTCAGCGAGAACAGGATCAGCGACAGCACCGCGCCGACCACATGGCCGACCGCCAGGAACATCAGCCCTTCCGGCGTGGAGATGACCTCCGACAGGAACTCGTCGAAGGAGGCAAAGGAGCGGAAGCCGAGGAAAAGCGCCAGCAGCAGGCGCACCTGATACATCCACATGATCTGGATGAAGAGCACAACGAAGGCCATCCAGGAGAGTTCCCGGCTCTTCTGCGCCCACATGGTCTTGAGGATTTCAGACCAGGACAGCGTGTCGCCCTTCTCCAGCCTGCGGCTGACTTCGTAAAGGCCGACGGCCGCAAAGGGGCCAAGCAGGACGAAACCGGCGGCGGCCGGATAGGACAGGTAGGTCAGATCGAGCGCAGCCGCGCTCAGGATCACGAACAGGCCGCCGATTGCGAAAAACGCCCCGATCGCCAACCCGTAGCCAGGCGCCTTCCGGAAATCCGACAGGCCCGCCGCCAGGGCGTCGATGACGTCATTGGCGGTGATCGTGTTGACCTTCGGCATCGGCCGCAGGCCGTTAGGCTTCGCTGAGCTGGTGTCCGTCGAAGAGGAATTGTTCTCATTCATCAGCAAGCTTCCTCCCAAAAGCGATTGCCCGGCTGTATTTTCAGCCGGGCAATCTTAGTCATGAAATGATGAGGAGCTCAATGCGCAGAAGGACTTATGCAGCTGTTCTATCTCGCTCTTATGGAGATCTCCCAGTGCCGTCTTGAAACCTGTGCCTTCAAGGGTTCGCTTTGGTAGAGCAAGCGGCCCATCCTTCGAGACAGCGCTTTCGCGTTTCCTCAGGAGGAGGAGGTGTCAGGTGGACCGTAGCTTCAAACAAATTCGACTTCATCCTGAGGAGGCCGATAGACCGTCTCGAAGGATGGGCCACAAGCTCCCGGCTTTGCTCGTACAACCTGCAAACAGACCTGACGGCAAATGCACACAGCGTGCCGCGAGGCCGAGCGGAAGGCTCTACTCGGCCGCAGGCTTGGTCTCCGAGGCGCTGGCGGCGGCCGCCGCGGCAATCTGTTCCTTCTGGTCGTCGTCCAGCTTGGCGTTGTCCGGAATATGCACACGGACTTCCTTGCGGGCGAACTGGATGCCGTTTTCCTCGAAGGCTTTCTGGACGCGCTTGTAGATTTCCTTGCGCACGCCGAACTGCTTGCCGGGCTTGGTGGTGAACTTGCCGCGCACCACGATACCGACATCATCGACATCCGCGACGCCCTGACCCTTGAACGGGGCAAGGATGTCGTCCTTGAACTCCTCCATCTCCATGATTTCCTGGCCGATTTTCTTGAACAGCTTGCGAACCTTTTCGACATCCGTGTCGAAGGGAACCGTGAATTTCAGCTTCATGATCACCCAGTCGCGCGACAGGTTCGTGAGTTTCGGGATCTCGCCGTAGGGCACGATATGGACGGCTCCGCGTGAGCCGCGCAATTGCAATGAGCGGATTGAGATTTTCTCGATGGAGCCCATCGTGCCGCCGGTGTCGATGAATTCTCCCAGCCGGAAGGCGTCGTCCATCAGGAAGAAGATGCCGGAGACCACATCGCGCACCAGCGTTTGCGCTCCGAAGCCGACGGCCAGTCCGACGACACCGGCACCGGCCAGAAGCGGCGTGATGTTGATGCCGAGCTGGCTGAGGGCAAGCAGCCCGGTGAGCGTCAGGATGGAGATCTGCATCACGACGCGCAGCAGGGGCAGGATGGTGGCCATGCGCGACTTGCCTGCGCCGCCCATTTCCGCCTCGTCGTCCTGGTTCGCTTCGGGAGGCGAATCCTTTGCCAGCTGGTGATTGACCCACAGGTTGGTGATTTCCCAGGCCAGGTATCCGGCGGCCAGGATCAGGAGAAGCACGACCGTGTCGCGCGCCACTTCAGAGCCTTCGTCGCCGCCGAGGGCCAGCAGCCTCAGGCCGTAGATCCGCCCGACCATAAGAATGAGGAGGGTGATCAGGCCGACCCGGGCAATGCGCACGTAGCTGTGGCGGGTCTGCAGATGCGCGGCTTCCGCGACCGGGCCTTCGCCCTGCATGGGGGGGATGATGTGGGAGACTATGCCGCGCACCATGGTGTCGAGGAACGGCGCAAAGACCACCAGGATGATCACGGCCAGCGAGCGTCCCGCCGTCAGTGTTTCGCTGCCCAGGCTCGACATGACGAGGATCAGCACCCAGTTGAAGGCAATGAAGGCCATGGAGAAATAGGGCCAGAAGCGGGCCATGCGCTCCAGCCCGCTGGTGGGTTCGGTTTCGTCTCCCAGGATGATGGAAGTGAGACCTTTGCGCGCTTTCCAGATCACGGCGATGATCCAGGCGTTGACTGCGAAGCCGATGAAGAAGCGGAAGGTTTCGCCGACGGTTTCGCCGGCGCCATGCATGATGTTGCGCAGGAAGAAGGCGATGCCAACTACCGCGAAGAGTGTCGTGAAACTGCGGTATAGCGAGGAGGCCGTGGTATCGTCTGCGGTCACCAGGCGCAGTTCGGGCCGGTGCGGCGCCAGGGCGAAACGCAGCAGGGCGGCAATCAGCCGGGGCAGAAACACGATCCAGTAGACGGCCTGGAAGGCATAGGCGCGGGTTACCGGATCGAAGATGGCAACCCGCCCGACAGCGAAGGCGACGATTGCGAAGATGACAAGCCCGCCAAGATCCAGTCCGGCCCGAAGAGAGACGAGCCTGACGGTTTCGAACAGGTTCTCCGGCATCCGTGTCTGAATGGTTTCGCGTCGTGAGGACATCAGCCGGTTTGCCATGAATTCAGCGGCGAAACCGGCAGCGAGAATGAGAGCGACCGCGCCGAAGAAAATATGGACTGGTCCCGCGACCTTTCCGGCGAACAGCGCGCCGATGCCGCCGATGATGCCGCTGAAGAGGTCCGGGAGATTGCGGAACTGGTCGACTATCATCGTGCCGATGTCGCCGAGCAGGATATGCGTCTTTTCAAGCAGGCCCGGGCCCGCTTCGGTGGCAGCCGAAGGCCCACGTGCGGCCGCTCCCTGCTGCAGGAGCGTCATCATGTCCGTCAGAGCCTTGACCTGGTCCGGATCGAGGTCCTTGACCAGCTTTTCCATGGCTTCCTGTTGAAGCGGCTCCGGAAGGGCGGTGCTTGTTTCCTGCGCCGGGGCCGGGGTGGCGAGAAGTGTTTGAATGGCGAGAAACAAACTGAGAATACATATGGTTAGTCTCGGTTTCCAAGCACCGGTCATTTGAAGCCCCTCGTCGGTGTTGTCAGTCCTGGCGCTAACATAGACACCAAGATGCTGGAAAATCCATCAAAATAACCCCAGGGTACGGACCCGTGCCGGGGGGCACCGGTAGTTGTTTCCTTGAGAAGGTCCGCATTTGCAGTCAGCGGAACATGAGACAGACCTTGATCCATACCGCTTATGCGTCTACCTCCTTGCGGAACAAACTAGAAAGCGGGAATGAATGAGCACGCCCCCACCGAGCGCCAATATTGCCCCCGGACCGTTCTGGGCCCTGATGAGCCCGATCGGACGCATGGGCCGCCAGCCCTACTGGCTGTGTTTCTTTCTGGTCTGGGTCATCATCTTCATTGCCATCCGCCTGTGGTGGAAGTCGAACACGGTGATCCCCGACCCGGAGGCCGTCACGCTGGCCATGTTCATGGAGTCCAATCCGCTGTTTCCCTTCCTGTTCTTCGCGCTGCAATGGATCGAGCTGGCGGTTGTCATCAAGCGGCTGCAGGACCTCGGCCGCAGCGGGTTCTTCGCCTTGCTGACGTTCGTGCCTTTCGTGAATTTCCTGATGGTGATCGCCCTCGGTATCATTCCTGGCCAGGCGGCGCCGAACCGCTACGGGCCGCTGTCCAACAGCTATTGGAACAAGAAATGACGCCGGCCGCTGCCCGCTGCTTGCTGACAGAGTGAAAAACGAGATCTGCCCATGCCTTCTTCCGCCGTTGCCATCGCCCAGAACCTGATCCGCTGTCCTTCGGTGACACCAAACGAAGGCGGCGCGCTCACCGTTCTGGAGGAGCTGCTGTCGGCGGCGGGGTTCACTGTTTCGCGCGTCACGTTTCAGGACGAGGACACACCGGATGTGGAGAACCTGTTCGCCACGATCGGCACGGGCAAACCCCATTTCGTCTTCGCCGGTCACACGGATGTGGTGCCGGCGGGCGCGGAAAGCGACTGGAGCCACGGGCCGTTCGAAGGCGAGATTGCGGACGGATATCTCTTTGGCCGTGGCGCGGTCGACATGAAGGGCGGGATCGCGGCCTTCGCAGCCGCAGCTCTGGACTATCTGAAGGACGCCGGCAGCGGGTTTCAGGGCGCGATTTCCTTCCTGATCACCGGGGACGAGGAAGGGCCGGCCGTCAACGGAACCGCCAAGCTGCTGGAATGGGCGCAGGCCGAAGGACACGTATTCGACGCCTGCATCGTCGGCGAGCCGACCAATCCGGAAAAACTGGGCGATGCCATCAAGGTCGGCCGCCGAGGATCGCTTTCCGGCGTGGTGACGGTGACGGGTGTTCAGGGCCATGCCGCCTATCCGCATCTGGCCGACAACCCGATCCCGGGTCTTGTAAGGCTGATGGCGGCGCTCGATGCACTGGAACTCGATCAGGGAAACGAACGGTTTCAACCCTCCAACCTGGAAATTGTCACCCTCGACGTCGGTAATCCGGCCTTCAACGTCATTCCGGCGCGTGCCGAGGGCAGGTTCAACATCCGCTACAACGACGAGTGGACGCTGGAAAGCCTCAAGGCGAAAATCCTTGAAACTCTCGAGGCGGTCGACCTCGGCGATTTGAAGCTGGATGTCCAGTTCAAGCGCGACGCCAGCGAATCCTTCCTGACGCGGGACGAGACGCTGATTGCCGCCCTTGGCGATGCGGTTCTGGCGGAAACCGGCCGCAAGCCCGAGCTTTCCACCGGGGGCGGAACCTCGGATGCCCGCTTCATCAAGAACTATTGCCCGGTGGTGGAATTCGGGCTGGTCGGCCAGACCATGCACAAGGTCGACGAATGTGCATCCACTAGCGACCTTGACCAGCTTGCTGCAATCTATAAACGATTCCTGACGAGTTATTTCGCATCAGGCAAGGCCGGGGACTGAGCTGGAGCAGATTGAATTTGATCAGACTGGACGAAATACGCGCCGCGCTTGACGGCTCTTGGCTGCTTCTGCGCAACCGGCCCGAAGGCATGGCGTTCTTCGACCAGTCCGTTCAGGGGTTCTGGCGGTCTTTCGCCGTGATCGTGCTGCTGGTGCCCTTTGTCCTGCTCAGCGGTCAGGTCTCCAAGGAGTTCTTTTTCCTGGAGAACCTCTACCACCCGGACGCCTTTCCGGAGCGGGCTTTCTGGTTTGCCCAGTTCACGGGGCTGATCGCCGACTGGATCATCCTGCCCCTGCTGCTGGCGCTGCTTGCCGTGCCGGTTGGCATTTCGCATCGCTACGTACCGTTTGTCGTGACCCGGAACTGGACCAGCCTGCTGGCTTCCGTACCGTACACGATCACCTGCATCCTGTTCCTTCTGGGGGTCATCCCGGCCGGTATTGCCGTGCTGCTGTCCATCACCTGCACGCTGGTGGTGTTGTGGTACCGCTATCTCGTCACCCGGATCGCGCTTCAGGCCAGCACCAGCATGGCCATCGGCGTCGTGGTTCTGGATGTGGTCCTGACGCTCCTGATCACCGAGGCGACCGGCCGTCTCTGGCAGTGAGCCCCGTCGACATCCGGCAATCGACCGGCGTCAAAGGGCGGAGATGTCGACAAAGACACGATAGTCCCGGATCTGACCGGAGCTCAATTCCAGAACCGTCGCGAACGGCACTTCCAGTTCCGTTCCGTCCTTGCGGGTATAGTGAACCGTGCCGGCACAGATCACGGTCCTGTCTTCAGACCAAATTCCCGTGATCGTGTGCCGCATTGCGGCGATCGTTTCGAAGAACGCTCGATTGGCGTCGATGACGGCCTGCTTTCCGGAGATTTCACCGAAATTTCCCAGTTGAAAGCCGACGTCCCGGGTGAGGAGTGCGCCAACTGCTTCCGCATCGAATGCATCGACGGCAGAATAGAGTGCCGCAAGGAGGGGGCGATTGGAATTGCCGGTTGTGGTCGTGATCTTCATGTGAGTTCTCCTTTGGTTGCGGAATTCCGGCGTTTCGCCGGCAGGCGGCCGGACAGGAGGTGCCTCAGCCTCAGGTGTCCGTCGGACACCGCCATGCCGACAAAAAGCAGGATGACCGAGGCGGCGAACCAGGGGGTGACCGGCTCGGCGAAGAAGACGGTGCCTGCCGCGATGCCTGCAAGTGTTGCGAAATACCCGACCTGACTGAACCCGACACCGTCGGTGCGCCTGTAAAGTTCGAAGGTGATCACGTAACTGAGGGCAGTGACCGCACACAGGACGAGAACCGGCAGGCCCGTGCTGTCCAAGGGGGGAACCGATCCCACTCCCGAACTGTTCAACACGATGAGCGGCAGGAAGACGGTGGCTTGCGAAAGCAGGGTGCCGGCGGCGAGAACGAGCGGGTTTGCACCGGCCGGCATCGCCCGTTCCCTGTAGACATTCGTAATCGCCAGAAGTACCGGAACCAAAAAGGCTGCTGCGATCAGGACAAGGCTGATGTCAGCGCCGGTCACCTTGTCCGCAGTGGCGACGGTCACGCCTGCAAGGCCGATCAGGATACCAAGCAGACGCCGCAGCGGCAGGATCTTCCGGTGTGCAAGGCATGAGAAGCAGAAGGTCAGCAGGGGAGACAGGGGGATCAGCATGGCGAAAAGGCCTGCCGGAACCTCGGTCAGGGCATAGTAGCTCAGGATCTGGGGAGCGGTGACGCCGATCAGGCCGTTGACCGCGCAATAGGTGGCGACGGACCTGGAGGTCAGTACCTTCAGGTCCGTTCGCCTGCGAAAGACAAGGCAGGCCGTCAGTATCAGCCCACTTCCCAGAACCTGCCAGGCAAAAAGATCGATCGGCGACAGACCTCCGAGAACAACCAGCTTGGCAAGGGCAAAATTCCCGCCGACCAACAGGCCAATCGTCACAAGATACGGCAGAACGGGTGCGGGCCTCTGTTCGAGCGTCGTGCTTGTCATGAATGCCTCCTTGAGTGCGTTCCTGACAAGGTATTGCACCTATCTGGATTTACTATCCGGCGTAAATTGGATAGTAAGTTGACTAAATTCGAACAATGAGAGGCCGATGGACCCGATACCGGATTTTGCCGTCTTTGTCGTCGTGGTGGAGGAAAGCAGTTTTTCAAAGGCGGCCGCGCGGCTTGGTATCACGAAGTCCGCGGTCAGCCGGCGCATCACGTTGCTGGAAAAACGCCTGGGCATTCAACTGTTGCAGCGGAGCACGCGCAGGCTCTCGCTGACCGAAGCCGGTACACGTTATTTCGCTCATGCAACCGAAGCCGTGCACCACGTCGAGACCGCCGAACGGGAAGCCGCGCTTTTCGGAAATGAAGCCGTCGGGGAAATCCGCGTCCTTGCACCAATGTCCTTTGGTGTGCGGCATGTTGCGCCCTGGCTGCCGGGCTTTCTCGCCGGTCATCCGAGACTGAACGTTGACCTGACGCTCGATGACAGCACGACGGTGCAGATTGACGGCAGGTTCGATTTGGCATTGCGGGCGGGCGATTTGCCCGACTCATCCCGGATCACGCGAAAACTGGCTCCGCTTCGCAGCATTGTCTGCGCTTCGCCTGACTACGTCCGCCGGGAGGGTGCTCCGCTAAGCCCGGTTGATCTGGAGGCACACAATTGCGTGCTCTTTTCCTACTCTGACAACCGGGATTTCTGGGAGTTCAGGTCCGAACTGGGGGCTCAGAAAATCGAGGTCTCCGGGAACCTGAAGGTGAATAGCAGCGAAGCGTTGAGTGCGGCCCTGATCGCAGGAGGGGGCGTCGGGCGGTTGCCCACATTTATCGCAAATACACTCATCGAAAATGGAGTTCTTGTCCCGCTTCTGCAGGACTTTTCGATGCCGTCGAAGGCGCTGCATGTCCAGTTTCCGAGTCGGCAGCTCATTCCGAGAGCCGCGCGTCTCCTGATCGATTTCCTGGTGCGTACATATGATCCCGACCAGCCCTACTGGGATCGGCTGCCATGAGCGCCGGGGCCGGTTGAGGCTGCCCGATTTCGGGTGCTCTCAACCGGGAGCCGTCTGTCAGTCGCGCAGCAGTTCGTTGATGGCGGTCTTGGAACGGGTCTTCTCGTCGACCGTCTTCACGATGACGGCGCAGTAGAGGTTCGGAGCGGCTTCCCCGTTGCCCATCAGGCTGGAGGTCGGCATGGAGCCGGCGACGACCACGGAGTAGGGCGGAACCTCGCCATAGGTGACTTCGCCGGTCATGCGGTTGACGATCCGGGTCGACTTGCCGATGAAGACGCCCATGCCGAGCACGGAGCCTTCGCGGACGATGCAGCCTTCGACGACTTCCGAACGGGCGCCGATGAAGCAGTTGTCCTCAATGATCACGGGGCCGGCCTGAAGCGGTTCCAGCACGCCGCCGATGCCGACGCCGCCGGACAGGTGAACGTTCTTGCCGATCTGCGCGCAGGAGCCGACGGTCGCCCAGGTGTCGACCATGGTGCCTTCATCGACATAGGCGCCCAGGTTGACAAAGGACGGCATCAGTACCACGCCCTTGCCGATGTAGGCGGAGCGGCGCACGGTGCAGTTCGGGACGGCGCGGAAACCGGCGGCCTCGAAATCGACGCCACGCCAGCCGTCGAACTTGGACGGAACCTTGTCCCACCAGGCCGCATCACCCGGTCCACCCTTGATGACTTCCATGGCGTTGAGGCGGAAGGACAGGAGAACGGCTTTCTTGGTCCACTGGTTGACGGCCCACTCACCGTCAGCCTGTTTCTCGGCAACCCGGAGCTTGCCCTGATCCAGAAGGTTCAGCGTTTCCTCGACAGCGTCCCGGATTTCGCCGGTGGTGCCGGTGTCGATGGCTGCGCGGTCTTCGAAGGCCGCATCGATGATCTTGGACAGGGAAGCGAGATCTTTGGTCATTGGCGGGAAGGTCTCCGGGCGTTAACGAATTCAGCGCGGACCTAAGCCGCAGAGCCGCGCGCTGTCAAGCGCGGGAGGGTCCGCAGCTGTCCTGATAGCGGCGAATGGAGATGTTATCGTGTCCGTATCGAAGGAAAAGGATGTCGCCCTGGCAGTGGAAATTATTGAGAAAAACTAATCTTATTGTTTCTTTCTTTGCGGATTTAAAATGAAATTTTTGAATTTAAGATGATGTCAATTCAACCAATTCAGGAAAGCCGATCCCGTGGAATTATGGATCCCCATCACGGTTGGTGCCGCATTTTGCCAAAACCTGCGCACCGCCATGCAAAAACACCTGAAGGGCAAGCTGGGCACCAGTGGGGCCACGTTTGTCCGTTTCGGCTACGGTGTGCCTTTCGCCGCCGTGTACGTCCTGGTTCTCAACCAGGTGTTCGGATTTCCCATGCCGGTGCCCAACGCCACGACGCTTGTCGCCGGTGCGCTCGGCGGGCTGGCCCAGATCCTGGGGACTTTCCTGCTCATTCATCTGTTTTCCTTCCGCAATTTTGCGGTCGGCACCGCCTATTCCAAGACGGAGCCGATCCAGGCAGCGCTGTTCGGCTTCCTGGTGCTGGGTGAACATGTGTCTGCGGTGGCCGCCGTCTGCATCCTGGTGGGCATTGCCGGTGTCATCGTGATTTCGCTGGCACGCGTGCCGTTGACGCTTGCTGCGATCCGCACTTCCCTCGTCGGACGTCCCGCCCTGATCGGCCTGGCATCGGCCGCCTTCTTCGGAGCTTCGGCCGTCGCCTATCGCACTGCCTCCCTGTCGCTGGAGGGAACAGGCGTTGCCATGCAGGCCGCCTTCGCGCTTGTCTATGCGACGTCTTTTCAGACCGTTGTCATGGGCAGCTGGATGGCCTGGCGGGAACCCGAGCAGTTGCGGGCCAGCCTGAAGGCCTGGCGTGCGGCTGTCTGGGTCGGGGCCTCGGGCGTTGCCGGGTCCATCGGCTGGTTCACGGCCATGACCTTGCAGAACGTCGCCTATGTCCGCGCGCTTGCGCAGATCGAACTTGTCTTCACCTTCCTGGCGTCCTGGCTGATCTTCAAGGAAGTGATCGTGCGCTCGGAAATCCTGGGCTGCGTGCTGATCGTGGCGGCGGTGGTGGGGATCATCCTTTTGAGATGAGGGAGCGGGCTGAAAGGGGCACGCATCATTGCAGAGCTGGTTTCAGCTCGAAAACTCTGTGGAAACGCTGCCCCTTAGGCATTTGTTTCGTTTTTGGGGGTACTCTTCGGCAAATTCGAGGCCCTTGTCGCAAAACTCAAGAGAAACTGCGGTTTTGCGACGTATGAGATGCGATGCCGAAGCCATATCTATCCCGAATTGAGGCAAGCCAAATTCTGACGCGGCCGAGCCTCAGCAGCATTGCCGCGGTGGGCATCGCCTTGGCCGTGACCGTTGTCGCGGGCATCTTCGCGGAAGTCCAGAACCGTTCGGTGCACCTGCAGAGCGCGCGGGTGGATGTCGGCGAGCAGTTGGGGCTGGTGCGGGCCCGGCTGGAAGGCAACATCAACTCCAACCTGCAACTGGTGCGCGGTCTCGTCGCCCTGATCGCCACCCAGCCGGACATCGACCAGGACAAGTTCGGCCGTATCGCCAGCAGCCTGATCGGCAAGCACTCGCAGCTGCGAAATGTTGCCGGTGCACCCAACCTCGTCGTCAGCCTGATGTATCCCATGAAGGGAAACGAAAAAGCCATCGGGCTCGACTACCGGACAAACGAACAGCAGCGCGCCGCGGCCATGCGCGCCGTCAATTCCGGCGAGATGGTCCTGGCCGGGCCTGTCAACCTGCTGCAGGGCGGCAAGGGCTTTATCGGGCGCTTTCCCGTCTTCATCCAATATGCCGATGGTTCAAACAGCCTGTGGGGTCTCGTCGCGGCGGTGGTCGATGCCGAGCGTCTTTATGCGGACAGTGGTCTCACGGATCCCGACCTTCCGATAGACATCGCGATTTCCGGACGCGATGCGAGCGTCAATGACAGGACCGTTTTCTTTGGCGACGATCAGGTCGTGGCGCAGAACCCGGTCATCTCCGAAGTGGTTCTGCCGACCGGCCGCTGGAAGATCGCGGCTATTCCGCGTGGCGGCTGGTCCGACAGTCCCGAGAACACCTGGTATGTCAGGGGCCTTGTAGCCGTCTGCGGCCTCCTGATACTTGTGCCGATCTTTATCGCAAGCCAGCTCTATGACCAGCGCCGCCGTCATATTCGCGAGCTGAAACGCCGCCAGGTCCAGATGGAGCGCCTGTCGCAGCGCCTGAAGCTGGCGCTCGACACTTCCAAGATCGGGATCTGGGAACTCAATCTCGATACCGGCGAGCTGACGTGGGACGGGCGCATGCGTGAGCTCTACGACATCGGAGAGAAACGCGACACGTCGAAATACGACGTCTGGTCCGAATGCCTGCACCCGGACGATCGTGAGCGGGCCGAACAGGAATACTGGGAAGCGATCAACGCCGGCGGCATGTATCACTCGGACTTCCGGATCATCCTGCAGGACGGCTCCACGCGCTGGATCCGGGCGATTGGAGCGGTGCACACCAATATCCGCCGCCAGCGCTACATCCTCGGGGTCAACTGGGACGTGTCGAGCGACATCCAGCTCAAGACCCGCCTCATGACCGCGAAGCAGAGCGCCGAGGACAGGAACCGGGAGCTGGAAGAGGCGCGGGCGCTGATGGAGTACCATTCGCTGCATGACAGCCTGACCGGCCTGCCGAACCGGCGCTTTCTGGACCAGCAGGTCCTCGATCCGCAATCGGGACAAAAACCGACGGCCCTGCTGCACATCGACCTTGACCGCTTCAAGCATATCAACGACACCCTCGGGCATGCGGCGGGTGACAGCATGCTCATCCATGCGGCTTCGGTGCTGAATGAAAACGCGAGCCCGACCGATTTCGTCGCGCGCATCGGCGGCGACGAGTTCGTCATCGCCATCACCGAGCCGGCGGACCATTCGAAGCTGGCCGCGCTGGCGGGGCGGATCATCGAAGAGATGCGCCAACCGGTGCCCTTCGAGAACCATGAATGCCGGTTCGGCGTCAGCATCGGCATCGCCATTGCCGACACCTCCCTGAGAGACTACGGCCGCCACCTGCTCGTCGATGCCGACATCGCGCTTTACCGTGCCAAGAGCAACGGCCGCAACCGGTTCGAATTCTTCTCCGACACCTTGAAATCGGAAATCGTGCGTAACAAGCAGGTCGCCGACGAGATCCTGTGCGGTCTGGAACGGCAGGAGTTCCTGCCCTACTTCCAGCCCCAGTTCGACGCCAGGACGCTGGAGGTCATCGGGGTCGAGGCGCTGGCGCGCTGGGACCATCCTTCCGAGGGCATTCTGTTACCGGATGCCTTCCTGAAAACGGCCGGCGAACTCAACGTGGTTCCGCTCATCGACCGCATCATCCTGGAACGGACGCTGTGGCAATCCGCCCGCTGGAAGGCGGCCGGGATCGACATTCCGAAGATGTCGGTGAACGTGTCGGCGGGCCGGCTGAACGATCCCAACCTGATGGAGAGCCTCGACGGCCTCTCCTTCGAGCCGGGCTCGCTGTCGTTCGAGCTTCTGGAATCGATCTTCCTGGATGAGAAGAACGACATCATTGCCGCCAATTTCGAGCGGCTGCGGGAGATGGGAATCGATATCGAGATTGATGATTTCGGCACCGGCTACGCATCGATCGTCAGCCTTATCCATCTCAGGCCCAAACGGCTGAAGATCGACCGCCAGCTCGTCATTCCGATCATCCGCTCCGACAGTCAGCGCCGTCTGGTCGCCTCGATCATCGAGATCGGCCAGTCGCTCGGCATCCAGGTCGTCGCCGAGGGCGTGGAAACGATGGAGCACGCCGCCATCCTGCGCGACCTGGGTTGCGACGCCCTGCAGGGCTACGCCTTCGCGGCGCCGATGCCCTCCGACAGGCTGATCGACTTCGTGCGCAAGGGGCAATGGCGCAAGGCATCGTGAGCGGTCCTGCCGTAGCCACGTTTCCCTTCGAGCGCTGTCTGCCGCGGAATTACCGCGCCAGCTGCGAAACCACCGGCGTCGCCTGAAAGGCTTCGCGCAACCATCGGCCATCTTCCAGGCGCCAAACCTGCGTGAAGGCAATCGAGAGATCCTTCGTGTCCTCCGGAGACGTTGCGCCGTCACCGGTCATGTCATTGAACCCGGTGACGACGGCAACATTCCCGAACCGGCGAACGGCAACGTCCCTGAAGGCGATCCGGGTGGTCCGGCCGCTGCGTCCGGTCGCATAGTCGAGCCAATCCTTGTAAGGAAGATGCCTTCCGAAGAGGTCATTGTGCGTGTGACTCGGCGACAGCAAGGTTTTCAGTGTCTCGATGACGCCGCATGCCCACGCTTCGCCGAAGGCGGCCATCGCCTTTTCAAGGCCGTCGGTGTCGTGAAGGTTGCCTTCGTCCTGATTGCCATCTTCGTTCATGAGCGCCTCCGGACGGCCATATGCAGTTGATGACTGCCGGAAATCTACAGCATGTCCCGGGGCGACGCATTCTGAAACTCGGGCCGGCAGCAAGCCGCAACCGGTCTGAACGCGCATTTGAACTGCCCGGTCCGTCCCTTCCGGGTCAGGCCGGCAGGCGGATCACGAAAAGCTTGCGGGTCGTCTCCAGAACTTCCCAGACACCGGAAAAACCCGGCTGCAGCACGAAGCTGTCGCCGGGGCCGACCTCGCGGGTAGTCCCGTCCTTGTCGGTCAGCCGGGAGCGGCCGGAGAGGATCGAGCAGAACTCCCATTCGTCATAGGAGATCTTCCAGGCGCCGGGCGTCGATTCCCACACGCCGGTAAACAGCGTGTCCTCGTCCCGCGCCTCGACCAGCCAGGTGGTGAACTGCGGATCGCCCGAAATCACCTTTTCCGGGGCCGGTGCCTCCTTTTCCGGCGTGATGGCATCGAGGTCGAAGGGCAGAAAGGCGTGCATGCGGGGCTCCGTCAGCGAAGAACAAGGTGGTTCAAGATGCGGGATGCTATCCGTGCGCCGCGTCATTTGCCAGAGCGTCCCGGCGTGGCACTTTCACCGTCCGGGCCGAAACCACCTCCGCCTTGCCCGCGAACCAGCCGTTGACGCCGGCGCCGAGGCCGAGGGCGACGAAGAGGGCGGCGCTCCAGGCGAAGCCGCCCGTCCAGCTCTGGACAAGGCCGACGATCAGCGGGCCGATGGCCGCCAGTGTGTAGCCGACGCATTGGGCCATGCCGGACAGCTGTGCGGCGGCGTGGGAATCCTGGGTTCTCAGCACGATGACGGTCAGCGCGACGGCAATCAGCCCGCCCTGGCCGATCCCCTGCAGGACGGCCCAGATCCAGACCGTGGAAAGCGGGGCGAACAAGAGGCCGAGGAGGGCACCGGTGGCGATCAGGCAGAGGGCGACGTTGATCAGCCGCTGGTCCCTGCCGCGCACCGCGAGATGCGGCGCGACCAGGCAGGAGGCTGCCTGGATCATGACCGAGACGGAAACGATCGCACCTGCCGTGACGCCGTCCAGGCCGCGCGCCCGCAGGATCGGTACCAGCCAGCCGAAGACGCAATAGGCGAGCGCCGACTGAAGGCCCATGAACAGCGTGACATGCCAGGCCAGCCGGTCGCGCCACATGCCTTCGACCTTGTAGACATCGCCCTTCGCCCTTTTGCCGGTGGCCAGGACCTGCGGCAGCCAGAGGAGGGCGACGAGCAGAGCCGGCACGGCCCAGGCGGCGAGCGCGCCGTCGATCGAGCCACTGAGCGCCCTTTGCAGGGGGATCGTCAGGCCGGCGGCGCTGGCCGCGCCCGCGCAGAGCGCCATCGTGTACCAGCCGGTGAGAAGCGCGGCCTTGTCCGGAAAGTCGCGTTTGACCAGCCCCGGCAGCAGGACATTGCCGACGGCGATGCAGGCCCCGGCGAGTGCCGTTCCCAGAAACAGCAACGGAACGGAGGACAGGCCCCGCGCCGCCGTTCCGAGCGCAAGCAGGAAGGCGACGGCCAGCAGCGTGCGCTCCGTGCCGATGGTGCGCGCCAGGCGCGGGGCCAGCGGCGAGAACAGCCCGAGGCAGAGCACGGGCAGCGTCGTCAGAAGGCTTGCCCCCGTCGCCGACAGGCCGAAGCCGTCCCGGATTTCCGGCAGCAGGGCGGAGGCGCTGGAAAAGACGGGCCGCAGGTTGAAGGCGATCAGCACAAGGCTGGCGCCGAGCACGAACCGGGCGATCCCCCTCGGCTGTTCCGCCGGGCTGACGGTGACGAGGTCGCCCGTTTCTTCCGGGTCGATCAGTTCGACCGAGCCGGGATCGACGTCTGCCGGCCGGGTCATGAAGTAAGCAGCCGGTCCAGGTCCCGGAGGACCGGCGCCATGAAGGCGCGCACCGTGGCCTCCGCCCGGTCCGGGTCGCCGCTTTCGATGGCGTCCACGATGGCGGCATGGGCTGCCATGTCGGGCTCGGGCAGGTCCTCGCCGAGCGTGGCTGCGATGGTCTCGCCGATCACTTTGGAGAAGAACTCGTACATGTTGACAAGTACGCTGTTGCCGGATGCCGCCACCACCGCGAGGTGAAAGGCGAAGTCGCGCGTCACGAAGCCGGCCTTGTCGCGGCCGTCATAGTTTCCGCGGTTTTCCAAAAGGCGGCGCAGCTCCGCGACCTGTTGCCGTGTATGGCGCAGGGCGGCGAGGCGGGCGGCCTCCGCGTCCAGCGCCAGCCGGGCCTCGAACTGATCGCGCAGCGCCGCGCGCCGTACCATCGTCAGCGGCCGGGTGTGGTCGGCCGCCGAAAGAACGTAGGTCCCCGATCCCTGCCGGGTTTCCAGATAGCCGTGCGAGACAAGAATCCGCACCGCCTCGCGCACGGTGCCGCGGCTGATGGACAGTTGCTCGGAAAGCTGCGCCTCGTTCGGCAGCTTCTCGCCCACGCCCCAGCGGCTCTTCAGGATTTCCGCCCGGATCGCCTCGGCGGCCCTGTCGACCAGGGAAGTCTTGGAAAGGGATTGCATGGATGGATCACCAAATCATCTGATGATTTTGCGTATAGGCGAGGCGGCGGGATTTGTCCATGGGGGAGGGAACTTCGCTGCTTGGCATAAGCGCTCCCGTGCTGGGGGAATGTCTGCTTCGCGCAACCCAATTGGACGTTCGCTGTTTCGTGATGCGATCCCGAATGCTGACGTTCGTTGCGATCAGAGTAAATCGCGGAATTGCTGACCTTCCATTGGTTCTTGACCTCAAGAAATGGCTTTTCGCAGGTCGCGACTTTACTTGACGCGCCGTGTAAATTTTTTTTCCTCACCCTAGAGGGAACTCTTGCATTGTCAGGCAAGTCGATCCACAATTCAGAGCGGTTACTTGTCATGCAAAGCCCTGTGACGTGCCAATTCTTGTGCGCTGCAAAACACAAGAAAGAGATGCCCCCTTAAA
>NZ_JBNKYW010000003.1:0-3730 GCF_050301095.1 Roseibium sp. | reverse complement strand
CAACGCGGCCGCCCTGCCGGAGACCATGGTGGAAGCGGAACTCTTCGGTCATGAGGCCGGCGCCTTTACGGGCGCCGACCGTCAGCGGACCGGCCGGATCGAAGCGGCCAGCGGCGGCGTTCTGTTCCTGGATGAGATCGTGTCCATGCCGCTCGGCCTGCAACCGAAGCTGCTGCGGGTCCTGCAGGAGAAAAAAGTCGACCGTATCGGCGGCACGAGGCCGGTGGAGGTCGATATCCGCCTGATCAGCGCCGCCAATCTGGATCCGAGAGAGGCTGTGCGCTCGGGCCGCCTCAGGGAAGATCTGTTGTTCCGGCTGAACACCATCGAGCTTCAGGTGCCGCCCTTGCGAGAGCGCGGACGGGACAGCCTGCTTCTGTTCGATACCTTCCTCAACCGGTTCGCGGCTCAATACGGCCTGGACGCACCGCTCACCAGCGCCCGCGACGAGGCTTTTCTGCAGACCTACTCCTGGCCGGGCAACGTCCGCGAACTGCGCAATGCCGCCGAACGCTTTGTTCTTAATGCAGGCGTCAACCCGCAGCCGCTGGAGGTGCTGGTTACCGGGCAGAGGCAAGATGGCGGGCAGCCTGCGGAAGGCGGCCTCAAGGAACTGATGGATGCTTATGAGCGGACCCTCATTCAGAGCGCATTGCGCCGTCACGGCGGGCGGATCGCCGACGTCATGCGCGAGCTCAACCTGCCTCGCCGGACTCTCAACGAGAAGATGACCCGCCTCGGTCTCAGCAGGGATCAGGCGGTTTCCGAAGATACGCTGGAAAGCTGATCGGCGGATTTCCGCTTGTTCTCCCGGCAGCTCGGCAAGATCTTGCCGAGCTGCAGTGCAGCATCCGGACAGGCCGTGCCGGAAAACCTCAAGAACCTGCGAATTTGCAGTTGTCACGCCGGTTTGGCACGGGTCATGCTAGGGTTTGTTCGACTTGGCACGGGCCTGCTACGCGCAAAGCGCAGGGGCTCAGCAGCCAAGGATCAGGGTACGGACCCGAGAGCTCAAGAATTCAGGGAGGATTTCATGCTCTTTTCACTCAAGTCCGCGACCGCCGTTTCCGCGGCAGCGCTTTCTCTTGTATTTGCAACCGAAACTTTCGCCGCCGACGTTACCTGGAACGTTTCGCTCTGGGGCAAACGCCGCGCCTTCACCGAACATGTCGAGAAACTGGCCGAGGAAGTGGCCGCCAAGACGGACGGCAAGTTCGAGATCAAGCTGCATTACGGTGCGGCTCTTTCCAAATCACGCGAAAACCTTGACGGTATCTCTTTCGGTGCCTTCGAGATGGCGCAGATCTGCGCCTCCTACCATCCGGACAAGAACCCGACCCTGACCGTGCTGGAACTGCCGTTCCTGGGCGTCAAGGACCTTGACCAGGAAGTCAAGGTGTCCATGAAGCTCTATCAGCATCCGGCAGTGAAGGAAGACCTCGCCCGCTGGAGCGCAATGGCCCTCATGCCGTCTCCGATGCCGCAGTACAATTTTGCCGGCAAGGGCGACGTTCCGGCTTCCATCTCCGACTTTGACGGCATGCGTGTGCGCGCTCTCGGCGGCATCGGCCAGCTGATGGAAGCCGTTGGTGCGGTTCCCACCTCCGTGACGGCCTCTGAAACCTATCAGGCCATTGATTCCGGCACCGTGGCGGCCGCCAGCTTTGCACCGCACGCCCACCTTTCCTTCAAGGTGATCGAGGTTGCCAACTGGTGGACCAAGAACCTCAATCCGGGAACCGTGCAATGCCCGGTGGTCGTGAACATCGACGCCTATGAAGCCCTGCCGGACGACTTCAAGGCCGCGCTCGACAGTTCCGTGCAGCCGGCACTGGCGCATTACCTTGAGAATTACGGCAAGGTCTACGAGAAGTGGTGGCCGGAGCTGGAAAAACGCGGCGTCACCCAGGTCGAGTTTTCCGACGAAGAACTGGCGGCTTTCTCCGAAAAAGCCGGCCCGATCCAGACCACCTGGGTGGAAGAAAAGACCGCGGCCGGAATTCCGGCACAGGAAATCCTGGACATGGTCAAATCGACCCTTGCTGAATAAGCCCGGTTAGCCCGGTTTTAAAATAAACACTTCCCGGCGCAACCCGCGCCGGGAAGGCATCGCTCGGGGCTTAACTCATGAACATTTCTGATCCCGGTGGACGTTCCTCCTCGGAGCGCCCGGTCACCTATATCCGTTTCGACGGCTGGCTCGGCCATGTCGAAAATGCCTTCAACCTGTTTGCCGCATTTTCCATTCTCGCCTTGATGCTGCTCGCGGTTGTTCAGGTGGTGGGCCGTCTTGCCTTCAACACGCCGGTACCCGGCTTCATCGATATCACCGAACAGGCCATGGCGATCTTTGCCTTTGCGGGCGTTGCCTACTGCCAGCGCGTCGGCGGCCATATCCGCATGGAACTTGTCCTCGGCAGGCTGAGCGGGCGCACGCTCTATGTTTGCGAGATGCTCGGTGTGCTGCTGATCGCCTTCACGGTTGCCTTGCTGATCTGGGGCTCCTGGTTCCATTTCGACCGGTCGTGGGCGATCGGCGACAGCACCATGGACATCCGCCTGCCGACCTGGCCGTCCAAGCTGATGGTGCCGGTGGCGCTCGGCCTTCTGTTCCTGCGTCTCCTCCTTCAGGTTTACGGCTACGCCCGGCTGGTCGCCGATCCGTCGCGCGAACCCTATGCCGTGCCGGTGATCGAAGGGGTGGAGGAACATGCCCGGCACGAAATCGAAGAAGCCCTTGGCGATGACGTGGTTGAAGGAGATGCCAAATGACACCGTTTGAAGTTGGCCTCCTGATGACTGGCGTTCTGCTTGTGCTCGTCATCATCGGTGTCCGGGTAGCCTTTGCCGCAGCCTTCACCGGCCTCGTCGGCCTGATCATTTTGTTCTCAATGAAGATGGGCTTCGAGCGCGGGTTCTTTGTCGCCCTGAAGATGGCGGGCACCATCCCGCATTCCAAGTCGGTCACCTATGCCTTGTCGGTGCTGCCGACCTTCATCCTGATCGGCTTCCTGGCCTTCTATGCAGGCTTCACCAAACAGCTTTTCGAGGCCGCGAAGCGCTGGCTCGGCTGGCTGCCGGGCGGCATGGCCGTCGGGACGGTGTTCTCCACGGCGGGCTTTGCCGCGGTTTCGGGAGCGTCCGTCGCGACGGCGGCGGTCTTTGCCCGCGTTGCTATCCCGGAGATGCTCGAAGCGGGCTATTCCAAGCGGATGTCGGCCGCGGTTGTCGCCGCCGGCGGAACGCTGGCCTCGCTGATCCCGCCCTCGGCGATCCTCGTGATCTACGCGATCATCGTCGAACAGGACGTGGGCAAGCTGCTGCTGGCGGGCTTCATCCCGGGGGCGTTTTCGGCGGTGGTCTATGGCGGGCTTATCGTAGGGCTGGCGCTGCTGATCCCGAATTTCGGCCCGGCGGTTAAGGGCTTCACTTGGAAGGAACGCTTCGTATCGCTGCCGCCCGCGCTGCCGATCTTCTTCGTGGTGCTGATCATCGTCTTCTTCATCTACAACCCGTTCGGCGGCGATGCCTGGGGCACGCCGACCGAGGGCGGCGCTTTGGGCGCCTTCGTGGTGTTCCTGATGGCGATATTCCGGGGCATGCGCTGGCCGCAGCTGAAGGATGCGCTGCTGGAAACCGCCAAGCTGAGCGCGATGATCTTCACCATCATCTGGGGCGTCCTGATCTATGTGCGGTTCCTAGGCTTCGCCCAGCTGCCGAGCGCCTTTTC
>NZ_JBNKYW010000002.1:0-14121 GCF_050301095.1 Roseibium sp. | reverse complement strand
CGTCATTCCGTGCCTGACCCGTTCATTGAAGAATTTTTCAGCCACAAGTATGGGCTGAAATTGCAAACAAAGACTGAAACAACGACATAGAATCAGACCGAATTGGCATTTGTGACAAGCTTTACGCTAGGTAATTCTTGTTTTTACTAAAATCTTCCTCGTCAATTTTACAAATATTTAATATTAATCTCCAGCAACGGCAGTTCCGGGTTCGTTCATCAAAGAAGATACTCGAGCAGAAGCCCGCAGAGCGCGGTTCCGGCAAGCGCGAACACAATCCCCATGCGGAACCGCAAGAGCAGGACCCCCGCAACGGCCGAAAGGACAGGCACCCGCCAGTCAACGGTCGCAAGGTCCGGAATCCAGGGCTGGGCCGGCCCCATGGGCAGACGTGCGACCGATGCGAACATCACCTGCAGGGCGAACCAGAGGGAGAGGTTCAGGATCACTCCCACGACAGCAGCGGTAATCGCGTCCAGCGCTCCTTTCAGGCGTGGCTGATGCTGCAGCCTCTCGATATAGGGAGCGCCGGCAAAGACCCACAGAAAGCAGGGCACAAAGGTGACCCAGAGCGTGACCGCCGCCCCGAGCGCGCCCAGAAACATGTCGGGCGTCCCGTTCGTGCCGCGGGCGGCAGCAAGAAACCCGACGAACTCGGTCACGAGGATCAACGGGCCGGGAGTGGTTTCCGCCAGACCGAGCGCGTCGGCCATTTCCGGGGCGGTAAGCCAGCCGTAGCCGCTGACGGCTTCCTGCGCCATATAGGCGAGCACGGCGTAGGCACCGCCGAATGTGACGGTTGCCAGGACGGAGAAGAAACGGCCGATTTCTCCCAGCACGTGTCCCGGTAACACGTATTCCAGCAGCAGGAGCGGCACCAGCCAGAGCCCCATCCAGACGAGCACTGTTGCAGCGGTGCGCCTGAGCGGAACGGCCTTTCCCAGAACGTCCGGCGGCGCGGTTTCCCGCGGCCTTGCCAGTAAAAGCCCCACCAAGCCGGCGGCGACAACCACCAGCGGATAAGGTGCGTCGAAAACGAAGAGCGCCGCGAAGGCCAGTCCGGCGATCCACCAGTGAAACCGCATCTTGAGCGCCCGGCGGGAAATACGCAGCAGCGCTTCGATCACGATGACCAGCACAGCTGCCTTGACGCCCAGAAACAGCGACTGAACAAGCGGGACGCCGCCGAAGTTCACGTAGAGCATCGCCAGGGCCAGGATCAGGGCCGCTCCGGGCAGAACGAAGAGAAGACCGGCAACGAGGCCACCGAGCGTACCGTGCAGGCGCCAGCCGGTGTAGGTGGCCAGTTGCATGGCTTCCGGCCCGGGCAACAGCATGCAGAAGGACAGGGCGTTCAGATAGGTCTGTTCGGACAGCCAGTTCCGGTCTTCGACGATTTCGCGATGCATAAGCGCAATCTGGGCTGCCGGTCCGCCGAAAGAGAGGATCCCGATCCGCGCAAAGACGCGGATCAGAGCCCCGAGCGAGGGCCGGGAGGCGATGTGTCCCCCCTCCCCGCCATCCGCGAATGTGTTGCTGTCCTGCATCGCCATATGGTCCGGGTTCATTGTGCCGTGCCTTCCCCTCCGGCGGAAGTCGCCGATGGAATCCAGTCGTGGCCTTCCTCATAACCGTCACGTGCCCACCGGTACAGCGCATCATAAACGGTCATTCCGGCTTCAAGCTGTTTCAGATCGTCGGAATACTGCCGGGAGAGGCCGACGGAGACTGCCAGCAAACCGGCGGCCTGTGGAACCATATCGTGTCTGTTCGTGTCGGCGGCCCGGACGACCGCCGCAAGGCGTTCCAGAGCCTCGCAATGAAGACCGAATTCTCCGATCATCGTATCGAAGCTGCAATCATTTCCCCGGTGTGAGAAATGGACACCCTCCACATCGAAGGGTGTTGCTCCGTACCTGTCGGCGACGCCCAGTACCTCGGACGGCGAAACGTACAAGAACCGGGCAGCCGGATCCACGAACCGGCGGATCAGCCAAGGACAGGCGATCCGGTCGATTTTCGGCCGGTGCCGGGTAACCCACAAGGTGGCCCCGTCCACGCGCGCGGGTATGGCAGACGCCGGAATGCGCATGGCGCCTTCTGCGGCACGCCAGGCGTACATGCCCCCGGACAGGTACTCCGCCTCCACGCCTTCGCAGCGCAGCCAGGCAGCGAGGCCCTGGCTGAGCTTGATGCCGCGCTGGCAGACGACCACACACTTCCGGCCAGCAAGTTTCCGGAGCAATTCCGCCCGGTCCTTGTGCGAATGCCGGAAGGAACCGGGGACAAGATACGGATCCTCGTTAAAGTCCGGATCAATGGAAATGTCGACGATTGCCGGACACTCAGGCGTGCCGATCAGTCGAAAAAGTTGCGAGGTGGTGATTTCATTCGGTGCAGGCATGTCGGCTCCTCACGTATGCGAAAGATATCAACTCCGCCGGACTTGTCAGGCCGGGAAGTGCTCATCCGTCGCGAAACTTGAGCCTAAGCCTCACGGGGCGTTCGCAACCCCATGGGCGGACTCTAGTCACGAGGTCCCGGCAAGTCAATGAATCTCCCTGTCCACCTCCGGACGCAGGCCGCCGCCGCAAAATCGTCAAGAAATCACACCGCTGGCGCCCAATTGGCGACTGCCTGCGGGCGCATTTGCCACCGACAGTGATCACGTCAAGCATGTAGGAGGCACCCATGCAGGTAAACGACCCGGATAGAAATGCACGGCAGACGCAATCCTTGCGGACAGGCTTCCCGGCGGCATTGCTGTATCTGCTGGCAACCGCTTCGCTGACGCTCATGTCCCTTGCCTATGAGCCGAGGCTCCTGCCGCCGCTCATCGCTTTTGCCGCGATGGTCGCCCTGACACGACATCTTGGCCGCCGGCTCTACGGCGACTTCGCCAACGCGTCCAGCCGCATAAAGTAGCAGACACGCCCGTGCTCCGGCAGTTTGCGGATCACCACCAGACGGTTTCAATCATGCCCCGTATTGCAAAGTCCCCAGACAGAGACGCAACGGCCTGCAAAAGCAATTTCAACGCGGCGCGCCCGCTGCTCCAGGCCATCTTCCTTGGAATTCTCCTGGCTGCCGCCTTGATGGTCGCAGCCGCCATGGCCAATCCGCATGGGCGGACAGACAAGGACCTGCCTCAGGGCAGCAAGGTCACCCAAACCTTGCCGCATCCCTGAGCCCTGGCAATTCCGAGGCCGGCGCCTGCCGTCCAACACCAGCAGGTTCCGGAGCTTGCGTCCATAGCTCCGGACCTTTCTTTTCAGGCCTTCCTGGCCGCCTCGATCTTCTGTAGTTCCGCCAGATAGGCATCCTGAAGTTCTGCCAGAACGGACCGGCTTCCTGCCGGCCGGGCAATGCCCAGGTGGATTTCGCGCAACTCGTCCATGAAGTCCTCCCACATGTCCGGGCCTCCTTCAGCCAGGACCCTGGCACGCACAGCCAGTTCCGGCGCCGGGGACAGGAACCTGACGCCCCAGGCCCCCAATTGCGCCAGAACCGGAACGAGCGCGATGGATTTTTCTGTCAGGCTGTAGATCTTCCGCTGTTTGTGCTGCGGGTCAGCCGCGATCGTGACCAGCCCTTCCGCCTCCAGGTGCTTCAGCCTGGCGGCCAGGATGTTGGTGGCGATCCCTTCCAGCGAATGGGTCAGAAGCTCGCGATAGCTGCGGAAATTCCCGAACATGATGTCGCGCAGAATGATCATGCTCCAGCGGTCTCCCAGGACCTCGATTGACAGATTGATCGCGCACCCGGAACGGCCGTCCATGCAGTCCTCCAAATTCTGCTTGCATATTGCACGCAGTTGCGGCATCAAATCAACCAGTTGCAATTTGCAAGTGGATTGAAAGATGAGAAAACTGGTTGTTTCAATGTTTCAAAGCCTGGACGGTTTCATCAATGCTGCGGGGGGCGAGTTCATCGGACCGGAATGGTCCAACGATCTCGATGCCTGGACGGCCCGGATGCCTCTGGCTTTCGACACGCTTCTCTACGGGCGCACATCCTGGGAAAAGATGGCCGAGTTCTGGCCGGGAACGGACACGAATGACGAAATGCCCGAGCCGACCCGGCAGCTGGGCCGTTTCATGAACAAGAGCCGCAAGATCGTTTTCTCCCGAACCCTTCAGGATACTTCCGCATGGGAAAACAGCGAACTCGCGGCCGCTCCGCTCGAAGAAGTTATCCGCCAGGAGAAACAGAAGGACGGCAAGGACATGGTGATCTTTTCAGGCGCCATCACCGCGCAGTCCGCCCTCAGATCCGGACTGGTTGACGAAATCTGGCTGCTGACACTTCCCGAGCTCTTCGGGTACGGCACAAGGCTGTTCGACGGGCACGGACTGCGCGCGACACTGCAGCTTCAGGAAGTCTGCCAGATGGATACCGGGGCGGTGCTCACACGTTATGCCGTAAGTTAGAGCACGTCCTGGAAATGTCGGATCCATCGACCGGAGCTGTTTCACCTGCCCTCAAGACGTGTTGCGCGCCGTGGTGTGGTGCCACCGCAGGCGCAAGCCATCGCAGTCAGCGGATGAAATCGCCCGGCCCTTCGGATGACGGCAAGCAGACCCGCAAAAAGCAGGGGTCCGGCTTCACACCCTGCGTGTGAATGCCGGACCCCAGGTGCCCGGTCCGCCCCCGGTTATCCGCTCCCCTTGCACCACCATCGGACAAGTCGATTCGAAAGGTGCCGCAGGCCCGGCCTCGATGGCCTGCTTTCGTCCGTTCGAATTGATCCGGGTCAAGGACGGGAATTTGTTCGTCTGGCAAGTAAAGCAACAGTTAAACCGGTCTGCAAGACCGTTCGGGAACTTGGCGGATATGATACCGGCAATTAACTCGAAAGACGTTGAGCAGACGAAAAGACAGGGGATAACCCTGGGGAAAATCCCCAAGGCCCAACAGGAGGAACCCGCATCATGACCATTGCCAACGACGCAAGTTGGGCCGATAAAGATAGGAGAGGTTTGTCGGAGGCAGCCATGGACGTCGATCTCTCCATTTCCGCGGACACAATCCGCGTGCTTGCACAGAAGGCACGGTCCGTCGCCTCCACGCTTCAGGATGCCTTCGAGGACGGCCATGAAGGCGACGTGGAATTCGACGCCGATACGCTCGAGGAAGGCCATAACCACGACGGCCTGGCCGAAGAGGAACACGACGACCTGTCGGACGAGGAACTGCGCGAGCTGATCGAAGACCTGAATGTCGACGAAGCCGCCGAACTGGTGGCGATCACCTGGATCGGCCGGGGCGATTTCGATGCCGACGACTTCGAAACAGCGGTGCAGGAAGCCCGCGAACGCGCGGTTGGCTCCACCGCGACCTATCTCCTCGGAATGCCGATGCTGGCCGACCTCCTGGAAGCGGGTCTTGATGCACTTGACCTGTAATACCAGACACAGCTGACAGGCCCCCGGGCCTGGAGCCGCACGTCACTTCGAATCCCGAGAGCATCGCAAAGGTCAATCCCCGTGGCCGTTGTTTGGCCATCTCCTCCACAGCCTGACGGAATTCTTGGGAAAACAGGTTTGGAATTCATTTACCATCTTCCCGTGCTTCCCGCTTTCGCGCACTCTGCCTTTCCAATGAAGGTGGGGTGCGATCCCCGGCCGCGTCGTGAACAAGCATGACGGCAGGCAGGCTGATCGCCAGGAAAGCATGTTGGGGGGAGTTGAGGGCAATGTTGCATGACCCGGCAAATCGCGATGTGTTCACCGTCCACCGGCCATCGCCGTGGCCATTCGTGGGCGCCATGCTCGCCGCGACTGCCCTGATCACCACTCTGGTCGTCGCCTTCAGCAGCTAGGTTGCTCTGCACATTCAGGCATCCCGGCACTCTGATCCACCGGCCCCGGATCGCCGCAAGGATGTTTGAACTTCTCACCAACGGTCTCTGAGACATGCCCTATTCGCGCCTGGCCGTGCTTGATTTCGCCCGCGGCCTCGCCGTTGTCGCCATGGCCCTCTACCACCTCTCCTGGGACCTCTCCTGGTTCGGCTTTGTCGACTGGCCGGTGGCCCACGGAAGCGGCTGGCGCGTTTTCGCAGCACTGATCGCAGGCAGTTTTCTTTTCCTCGCTGGTGTCAGCCTCGATCTGGCTCATCACAAGGGCATTCGCTGGCGCCCATTCCGGCGCCGGCTGGCCGTTATCGTCGTTGCCGCGGCAGCCGTGTCTCTGGTCACCTATTTCACCTTCGGCAACACCTACGTGCGGTTCGGCATTCTTCATTCCATCGCCGCCGCCAGTGTGATTGCCCTGCCCTTCACCCGCCTGCCGTTCTGGGTAGGGGCGGCGGGCGCCGTTTTCCTTCTGTCCCTGCCGGCCTGGGCCGGTTCGCCGGTTTTCAACGGCCAGCTGTGGCTATGGACGGGACTTGGAACTCCGGAATTTGCCAGTGTCGACTACGTGCCGGTTGCGCCTTGGGCGGGTGTCACCCTGGCGGGCCTGTCGGCATCTCGGATATTCCGGGGAGCGCATGTCTGGGAAAAACTTGCAGTCTTCCGCCTGGACGGGCGCGCGGGACGGATCTCCAGGTTTCTCGGGCGCCATTCCCTGCCGGTTTACCTGTTGCATCAGCCGGTGCTTTACGGACTTGTCTGGTCTGCCACACTGTTGGGACCGGGCGCCGATCCGGCAGGTGCTGCCTTTGTCCGCAACTGCACGGCTGCCTGCCAGGTAAACCTCGGAAACGAAGTGAGCTGCGAGGCGGCATGCAGTTGCACGCTGAAACATCTGAAGGCTGGTCGCATCTGGACCGCGCTCAACAGCGACCCGACAGACCAGACCCTTCGCCTGCAGATGAACGATGCTTACGCACAATGCCTCGCCGACCCGGCGCTTGTTCCCGGGCAGTCCGACTGAACGCACTCCGGTTCACTCTGGCCGAAGGCGGGTGAGTGCCCTCTCCCGTCTTTCACGCGCAAAGGGTATAAACGCGTTGCGGTCTCTCCCCCTCATCACCTGTTCGAACGCCCAGAGCGCTGAAACCGCGTCGCATCCGGCTTTCATGAAATCGAGATGGCGCCGCGAAGGACAATCGCACGAAGGTCGGCCGAAGCGGTAGGCTTCCAGAAAGGCATCTTCCTGATCCTGCGAGAAACCGTGTTCCAAGATGGCATAGGCAAGATCCCAGGCGGGATCGGCCATCGCTGAGAACTCCCAGTCGATGAGCCGCACGCCATCAGGAGTCGAAAGGCAGTTCCCCGGGGAAAGATCGCAGTGACTTGGCACCAGCAGTTGGCTGGACAGGAGCTCCTCCTGCGCGATCAGTGTATCCAGCAAACCGTCAAGCGCGGCCAGCTCGGCTGCTAAATCCGGTTTCGAAGAAAGCAGCTGCCGATACGACTGGACGATCGCCGGAAGGTCGAGCGATCCGGAAAACCTGGTATTGCTTCCGTGAAGGCGTCCGACCAGTGTGCCCAGCTCCGTCGGGAAGTCCGGCGGCCTGCCATCGATCACCTCCACCGCGCGGGTTACGAGGATGCCGGTGTCCTGCCGGCAAAATACCGGAGGCAGCGCCAGATCCAGGGCGGCGGCAACTTCGATGTTGCCGGCTTCGACGGCCCTGTCGACACGCTCCTGCGTTTCGGCACCCGGCAGCCGAAGAAAAAAAGTACCGCGCTCCGCTTCCAGGCGGTAGACCCGGTTGGTCAGTCCTGCCTGCAACTGCACGCATGCCACTGTCCCGAAGAGGTCACCGAGAGCCGGATTATTCCGAACGGCGGCGGTCACTTCGTCAGGAAGGACATCTGGTCTGTTGGCGGAAGACTGTGACACAAGCAGTAAGACCGGATTGTTCAAAAAGGAGAGCGGACGCCATGTCGAACGTGCCGTCACCCCATATCATCATAACCTATTGCCGCCAATGCAATTGGCTGCTGCGCTCCGCCTGGATGGCCCAGGAAATCCTTTCCACTTTTTCCGAGGAGACCGGCGCCGTCACGCTCGTTCCGGGAACGGGCGGTACCTTCACGATTATCTGCGACGGTACGGTTGTCTGGGACCGGAAGACGGATGGCGGTTTTCCGGAGGCCAAGGTGCTGAAGCAAAGGCTGCGCGATCTCCTTTGGCCGGACAGGGACCTGGGACATTCTGACAGACCCGAAGCGCCCTAGGATTTGCGCCTCGGAAAAAGGACCATCCTCCGAACATTTTGCAATACTGCCCTTTATCTTGAACTCGGCTATAATATCTCGAGTTTTTGATGCAAATCATCAGAAACTCGGGTTCGACTCCAAGCAGTCAGAGTTTAAAATGCACGCATCAAGAGCGTTTTTTCATGCTGGATTACTGATTTTCTTCTGGACTCTTTCTTGCGTCGCAACGAATGCAAAACAACCAGAACTTGTTATTTACACCGAGAACTACAGCCCGCTTTATCAGATTGACGGCAACGGAAACGTGACGGGTATCGTGGCGGAGCTTCTTCGGAAGATCGCAAAAAGGGCGGACATTTCCCTGGACCTGCGCTTGCGTCCGTTCAACCGCGGACTGCTGGCTGTCAAGAAGTCCCCCGGTAACTGCTTTCTGGCCCTATGGAGAACCTCGCTGCGCGAGCCCAACTTCCTGTGGGTCGGTCCGCTCGAGATCGACGGCTACGCCTTTTTCGCCCTGAAAGGCAGCAAAATCTCCATCACTTCGATCGAGGACAGTTTCAAATATCCGACAGGCGCGGTCGCCGGCTGGACGAGCACGGTGGAAGTGCAACAGGCCGGACACCCGGAACTCGTTCTGGTGGACGATGACGGGCTGAACCCGAAGATGCTTCGAAACGGCAACACGCTTCTGTGGCTGGGCGGCCTGCTGTCGGCCCCTTACGTTGCGAAAGAGCAGGGCATCGAGATCGAGAACGTCTTCACCGTCAAGGAGGTGGACCTGTCCCTTGCCTGCAACCCCGGCACGGACAGAGCCCTGATCGACCGGCTGCAGTCGGCCCTCGACAGATATTATCAACGGGCCGAGGACACCCGTGTGGAACAACCGCCACGGCGTCTGACGCAGTAGCCCGGCAGCCGGAGCTGCCGTGTCTCTTTCACGAAGTGCCTTGCCGCCGAGTAGCGCCGGCCGGTGGTTCGGCCGCCAGTCCTAAGGCTGCCGTGTCTGTTGCCGTGTCCGCTGTTTCAAACACCCCGCGCGCCGCATTCAATCCGTCAAACGCGGCCGCAGGCTGCCGCAAACAGTCATCAGGAAAAAGGGGCGCGGCCACGCCGCGCCCCTTCTTCTCTTTGCCTTGGTGCAGGTTCCCAGGTTTAGGCGAACCACCAGCGCTCGCAGGCACGGAAGCCGTCGAGGGTCCAGTTGGCGGCGACCTTCTCCGGATGCGCAACGTTGTTGGTATGCGCCATCACGTAGCTGGCGAACATCGGGATGACGACGCCGCCATCGGTACGCACCAGGTTCTGCATTTCGCCATACATCTCTGCGCGCTTGGCGTCGTCGAGTTCCGAACGGGCCTCCAAAAGCAGTTTGTTGAAACGCTCGTTCTCCCAGAAGGTGTCGTTCCACGGCGCGCCGGAGGCATAGGCAGTGGAGAACATCCAGTCTTCCGTCGGACGGCCACCCCAATAGACCGCGCAGAACGGCTTCTTCATCCACACGTCCGACCAGTAGCCGTCGTTCGGCTCGCGCACCGGCTGGATGTCGATGCCGCATTTGTCCGCGGAGCTCGAATAGAGCACGGCGGCATCAACCGCGCCGCCGAAGGCGGCATCGGCAGCCGACAGTTTCACCTTCAGGGAATCGAGGCCGGCCTGCTTCAGGTAGTATTTCGCCTTGTCCGGATCGTAGGTGGTCTGTTCCAGATCCTTGGCGTAGAAGCGGTTCGACGGGCTGATGGGATGATCGTTGCCGATCGAGCCGTAGCCGAACAGGATCTTGTCGACGAGACCCTGCCGGTCGACCGCATGCTTCAGCGCCATGCGGACGTTGTTGTCATTAAAGGGCGCAGCGCGCGTGTCCATGGCGAAGGTGTAGTGCTGGGTGCCCGTGGTCGACAGGATGGTGACATTCGGGGCGCGCCCGAACAGGCCGACGGTCTTCAGGTCGACCTGGTCGATGACATCCACATTGCCGGTCAGCAGGGCGGACTGGCGGGCAGCAGGATCGACGATGGTCAGAAGCTTGACCTCGTCGAAATGGGCCCGGTCCGTCTTCCAGTAATTGGGGTTGCGGACCAATTCGGCAATGACACCCGGTTCGTAGTTGGCGACCTTGTAGGGGCCGCAGCCGTCGCTGCTGGTCGGATCGAGCTTGCCGTCCTTGGCCTTCATGATCGGCAGGTGGTAGTCGCTGACGACAAAGGGGAAGTCGGCGTTGCCGGCTTCCAGCGTGAAGACCACACTGTCGCCATCGGCCTTCATGTCCTTGATCGGCTGCACGAAGGGCTTCGCCGCGGAGGTACTCTTTTCGCCGCGGTGATAGTCGATCGAGGCGATCACGTCTTCCGGCGTAACGGTTCCGCCGCTGTGAAACTCGACGCCTTTGCGGATCTTGAAAGTCCAGACCGTGGCGTCGTCCGAAGCCCCCCAGCTTTCGGCGACTTCACCGATCAGGTCACCGTCCGCGGTGATTTCCACCAGATAGCCGTGGCGCGCAGTCGCGAACACCTGGACATATTGGTTGTCCCAAGTACCCGGATCATAGTTTTCGTTGGTGTTGCCCGCGGCGATAGCCACGCGGAAGACCCCGCCCTTCTTGGGCTGGGCATGCGCACTGCCGGCACCGAGCGGGCCGGCAAGCGCCATGGCCCCGACGGCCGCCGATCCCTGCAGGATACCGCGCCGGGAAATCCCGGATGTGATGTTTGGCAGATTTGGATTTGTCATGTCCCCTCTTCCTTTTCTAGCCTGCTGCGTGCCGGAGCGGCGTAATGTCAAAGTAATTACGCGAAAAAACGGTCTTCGACGCAACTCCTTGCACAAGGGAATGTCGCATTTGCTCAAGGTCATGCCGCTCAGTGAATTCAGAATAGTTATTTTAATTGATTGCTCAATCAAAAAAAATTTGGTGTGTTGATCGAAGGTTTTCCGCGCGATGGAGGAATTGCATGACCAGGCGCAAGAATATTCTGATCCTGATGGTCGACCAGTTGAACGGAACGCTGTTTCCGGACGGTCCCGCGGCCTTCCTCCATGCCCCGAACCTGAAAAATCTTGCGGCCCGCTCCGTCCGGTTTCAGAACACCTACACCGCCTCCCCGCTGTGCGCGCCGGGACGGGCGAGCTTCATGTCCGGACAGTTGCCACGCCGCACGGGCGTCTATGACAACGCCGCGGAATTTGCCTCCGACATTCCGACCTACGCCCACCATCTGCGCCGCGCGGGCTACACGACGTGTCTTTCCGGCAAGATGCATTTCGTCGGGCCGGACCAGATGCACGGTTTCGAGGAACGCCTGACCACCGACATCTATCCGGCCGACTTCGGCTGGACGCCGGACTACCGCAAGCCGGGCGAGCGCATCGACTGGTGGTATCACAACATGGGTTCGGTCACCGGTGCGGGCGTGGCCGAGATCTCCAACCAGATGGAATATGACGACGACGTCGCCTTCCAGGCCGTGCGCAAGATCTACGACTACGGCCGCGGCAAATACGACCGGCCGTTCTGCATGACGGTCAGCTTCACCCACCCGCACGACCCCTACGTGGCCCGCAGGAAATACTGGGACCTCTACGAGGATTGCGAACATCTGCTGCCGCAAGTCCCTGCAATGGCCTATGAGGATCACGACCCGCATTCGAAGCGGATCTTCGACGCCAACGACTGGCGCAATTTCAATATCACCGAAGACAACATCCGCCGGTCCCGCCGCGCCTATTTCGCCAACATCTCCTATCTTGACGACAAGATCGGCGAAATCCTGCATGCACTCGATGCAATGGACCTGACGGAGGAAACCACGATCCTGTTCGTCTCCGACCACGGCGACATGCTCGGCGAGCGCGGGTTGTGGTTCAAGATGACCTTCTTCGAAGGCTCCTCGCGCGTGCCGCTGATGGTGGCCGACAAGGATCTTTCGCCGGCCCATATCACAACGCCGGTCAGCACGCTCGACGTGTTGCCGACGGTCTGCGACCTCGCCGGCATCGACATGAGCGAGATCATGCCCTGGACCGACGGGGAAAGCCTGGTGCCGCTGGCGGGCGGCACGGCCCGCACGTCCCCCGTCCTGATGGAATATGCCGCCGAGGCCTCCTATGCGCCTCTGGCCGGCATCCGGGAAGGCGACTGGAAATACGTCCACTGCGAACTCGACCCGCCGCAGCTCTTCAACCTCGCCGACGACCCGCACGAACTGACAAATCTGGCCACCGACCCCGCCCACGCGGGCAAGGCCGTCCATTTCGCCGAAATGGCGGGAAGGCAATGGGACATGGCCGCCTTCGATGCGGAGGTGCGCCAGTCGCAGGCCCGCCGCTGGATCGTCTACGAAGCGCTTCGCAACGGCGCCTATTTCCCCTGGGACTACCAACCCCTGCAAAAAGCCTCCGAACGCTACATGCGCAACCACATGGACCTGAATGACGTGGAAGAGAGCCAGAGGTATCCGAGGGGGGAGTGAACCAGATAGGCCGTGGTTTCGGCGTTCCGCGCTTGTCATCCCGGCTGGAGCGAAGCGGAAGGCCGGGATCCGGTAATCGGGGCGTTGCCTCAAAGGGCGGGCGACGGTGACAACTGGATCCCTGCATTCGCAGGGATGGCAAGTGCGCTGGAGAGCTCCAGGCCCAACAGATCTAACACCCCTACTTCGTGCAGCCGTTCACATTGGCGGCGCAGTAATAGCCGTCGGCGTCGTTGCCGCAGCAGTAGAGAAAGCCCGGGGAGTCGCAGTAATATTCCGAGGACCCGCAGCGGCCGGCGATCTGGAGCAGCGGTTCCGACACCTTGGGCCCGTCCAGCACGATTTCCGGGCTGACCAGACGTGGCGACTGGTTGGGTATCTGCGGAACGGCGAGGTCACGGTGCAGGCTGGCGAGGACGATTTTCGCCGCCGTCAGATCGGTTCCGGTATTGGGTGCAAGAGGGTCCGCGGACACAGGCGCCGCCAGGCTGAAGACCATCAGTACCGTCGTCAATTCAAGCAAGGTCCGAGCGTTCATCTTTCGCCTCCCGTGCGCAAGATGTTGAAAAATTCCACTTTCCTGAACGGTTGCAATCATAACACGAAGCGATGTGCCGGAGTAGCGGAAAGGATACGCCCGGAGCGAAGGCCAGCGCCTATAGCTGAGCTTATTCCGGCGTTTCAGCGCAACCTTTCCTGACACCGTGTTGTCAGGAGACTGACAGGAAGTGGCAAAAAGCGGAACAAAGCCGCAACCGCCCCCTTTCCTCACGCGCGCAACCGGACCATATTGCGGCCATGAGCAAGCGCCCGACCAAGACCACTCCCGACGACATCGACACGCAAGAAGGCTTCGGCGAAGCGCCTCAGAAGCCGCTTTCCGGAACGCCGCTTTCCGGGTCCATCAGCGACTGGGCGGCGGAGATCGCCGAGGAAGCCGACAGGCCGGAAGCCAGAGCCGTTGGCAAGGAAAATGAGTCTCCGGAGCGTAGCGAAGGCAAGGCCAAGCGGCCGCCGGCCGGTCAGGGCGCCCCAGCGGAGGCCAGCGCCAAAGCGCGTACGGCCGTGAGCTCAAAGAAAAACAAGCCGACGAAGTCGGCACGGGGCACGTCCATCGGCAAGGCGGACAGCGCGCGCGAGCGGGCCGCTGGCGGGCTGAACCCGGTGGCCGGGCTCGACATGACGCTGGAAGAGGCCGAGACGCTGGAAAAGCGGCTCAAGGACCACCAGAAGGAAAACAGGAAGAAGAAGAAAGAGAGCAAGTTCGGTGAGCTGACCGGCAACCAGGGTGCGACCGCGACGGTGGAGGCCCTGTCGGCACTGATCGAGAGCGGCAATCCGCTGCACAAGAATGGCGAGCTGTGGGTGCCGCACCGGCCGGAGCGGCCGGAGAAATCCGAAGGCGGCGTGCCGATCGTCCTGAAGTCGGAATACGACCCCAAGGGCGACCAGCCGACCGCCATCGCCGACCTGGTCGAGGGCATGGAAAACGGCGAGCAGACCCAGGTTCTGCTCGGCGTCACCGGCTCGGGCAAGACCTAC
>NZ_JBNKYW010000001.1:0-6112 GCF_050301095.1 Roseibium sp. | reverse complement strand
AGCGCGGCATCGCCGACGGCCTGCAGGATGCCCTGGTCAAAGGAGAAGGCCGGACCGACGACCGGCAGGTCGACGCCACTGTCTTTGTACTGCTTCAGGAAGGAGATCCCCATGCCGCCGGGCAGGAAGAAGAACACGCTGTCGGCGCCGGAGGCGCGGATCTGGGCGAGTTCGGCCGCATAATCCGTCTGTCCGAGCTTGGTGTAGATCTCACCGGCAAGGCCGCCCTTGTAGAAGCGCTTGAAGCAGGTCAGCGCATCCTTGCCGGCTGGATAGTTCGGCGCAAGGATGAAGGTGTTCTTGAAATCGGCGAAATTCGCATAGGCGCCGGCGGCCTCGTGCAGGTTGTCGTTCTGCCAGGCGACGTTGAAATAGTTCGGATGACAGCCCTTGCCGGCGAGTGCGGAAGGTCCGGCGTTCGGCGACAGGTAGAACTTGCCCTGCGCAGTCGCGGAGGGAATGACGGCCATGGCCAGGTTGGACCAGATGATGCCGGTCAGAACATCGACCTTTTCCGACTGCACCATCTTGTCGGCGAGCTGGACGGCGATGTCCGGCTTGCGCTGATCGTCCTCGATGACGACCTCGAGGTCTTCGTTGCCCGCCTGCTTGACCGCCAGCATGAAGCCGTCGCGCACGTCGATGCCAAGCCCGGCCCCGCCGCCGGACAGGGTGGTGATCATTCCGACTTTAACCGGATCTGCCTGAGCCCCTGCGACACTTGCTGCCAGTGCGGCCGCTGCCGCCATCGTTACCAGTTTCATTTCGAACTCCTGTTGGTTCAGAGCTAGTTGTTCCCACTTGTATTGTTCGTCCTCATGCGTGGAGGACGTTTCGGGCTTTGTTTTTCCTCTTCACGCCCGCCCTGGCATGAGAGTTTTCGGTTCGATCTCAGGCGTCCGGGCGCAGCCGGAAGCGCTGGATCTTGCCGGTTTCCGTTTTCGGCAAGGTCTCCGTGAAGATGACGGAGCGCGGATATTTGTAAGGTGCGATCGTCGCCTTGACGTGGTCTTGCAGCGCCTTGCGCAGGGTGTCGTCGGGCTCGTAGCCGTCGCCGAGGACCACATGCGCCTGGACAATGGAGCCGCGCTGTTCGTCCGGTGCGCCGATGACGGCGCATTCCTGCACGGCCGGATGGGCCAGAAGCGCGGCTTCCACTTCCGGGCCGGCGATGTTGTAACCGGCCGAGATGATCATGTCGTCGTTGCGGGCGGCAAAGTGCAGATGGCCGTCCGCGCTCATGGAAAAGCTGTCGCCGGTGATGTTCCAGCCGTCGACCACATATTGCTTCTGGCGTTCATCGGCCAGGTAACGGCAGCCGGTCGGACCGCGCACGGCCAGACGACCGACTTCGCCCTTAGGCACTTCCTTGCCCTCCAGGTCGACGATCTTCACCTCGTAGCCGGAGACCGGCTTGCCGGTGCAGGCGGGCTTGTGATCGTCGAAACGGTTGGAGATGAAGATGTGCAGCATCTCGGTCGCGCCGATGCCGTCCAGCATCGGCTTGCCGGTCTTCTCCATCCAGGCCTCATAGACCGGCGCCGGCAGGGTCTCGCCCGCGGAGACGGCCGCGCGCAGCGAGGAAAGATCGGCACCTTCCTCCATGGCCTGCAGCATCACCCGGTAGGCGGTCGGCGCGGTAAAGCAGACCGTTGCCTTGTATTTCTGGATGATCTCGATGAGGTTCGGCGGCGAAGCGTTTTCCAGCAGCGTCGCGGCCGCGCCGAAGCGCAGCGGGAAGACGGCCAGTCCGCCGAGACCGAAAGTGAAGGCAAGCGGAGGCGAGCCGACGAAAATGTCGTCCGGCGTCACGCCCAGCACTTCCTTCGCATAGCCGTCGGCGATGATCAGGATGTCCCGGTGAAAATGCATCGTCGCCTTCGGCGTTCCGGTCGACCCGGACGTGAAGCCGAGCAGCGCGACATCGTCGCGGCCGGTCTCAACCGAGTCATAGAGCACCGGCTTTTCCAGTGCCAGCCGGTCCAGCTCCGCGTCATGGTTCGAGGTGCCGTCGAAGCCGATCACCTTCTTCAGGAAAGAAGAGGTCTTGGCACAGGCAACCAGTTCGTCCATCAGCCGCGTGTCGCAAAGCGCGAATTCGACTTCGGCCTTGTCGACGATCTTGGCAAGTTCGCCCGCGCGCAACATCGGCATGGTGTTGATGACCACCGCGCCCGCCTTGGTCGCCGCCAGCCAGCAGGCGACCATAGCCGGATTATTGGCCGAGCGGATCAGCACCCGGTTGCCCGGCTTGACGCCGAGATCCTCGGTCAGGACGTGGGCCAGGCGGTTGGTCCAGTCGGCCAGTTCCTTGTAGGTGCGGCGGCGGCCGTTGCCGATCAGGGCGGTGTGATCGCCAAAGCCTTTCTCGACCATGCGGTCGGTCAGTTCGACGGCGGCGTTCAGCCGTTCGGGATAGGAAAACCCTTCCAGCAGGAAATCGGGCCACGTGTCTTCCGGAGGAAGATTGTCGCGGGTGAAGGTATCGACATGTGCGGACGGACCAAGCATGGATCAGACCCCCTCAAAGGCGCCAAGTGTCTGGCGCGCAATTATGATTTTCTGGACATCGGACGCGCCCTCGTAGATGCGAAGCGCGCGGATTTCACGATAGAGCTTTTCGACGGCGGACCCGGAGCGGACCCCGTCACCGCCGTGAAGCTGAACCGCCTTGTCGATCACCTGCTGCGCCTGGTCGGTGGCAAAGAGCTTGGCCATCGCCGCTTCGCGGGTGACGCGCGGCGCGCCGCTGTCCTTCGTCCAGGCCGCCCTATAGATCAGCAGCGCGGCGGCATCGATGTCGAGTGCCATATCGGCGATATGCCCCTGCACGAGCTGCAGGTCGAAGAGCGGAGATCCCTGGATCTTTCTCGTTGTAACGCGCTGCAGGGCTTCGTCCAGGGCGCGGCGGGCAAAGCCGAGGGCGGCGGCAGCAACCGTGGACCGGAAAATATCCAGGACCGACATCGCGATCCTGAAACCTGCGCCCGGCGTGCCGATCATGTTTTTCTTGGGTATGCGGCAGCCGGTAAAGCGCAGGGTGGCCAGAGGATGGGGCGCAATGGTTTCCAGCCGTTCGGTGACTTCAAAGCCTTGCACGTCCGGCGTGACGATGAAGGCGGAGAGGCCCTTGGCCCCCGGCGCTTCGCCGGTCCGGGCAAAGAGCGTATAGACGTCGGCTATGCCGCCGTTGGAAATCCAGGTTTTCTCGCCGTCGAGGACATAGTGATCGCCGTCGTCCGTCGCGGTCATCGTCGAGTTGGCGACGTCGGACCCCGATTGCGGCTCGGTCAGCGCAAAGGCCGAGATTGCCCCGCCCGAGCGTGTCTTCGGCAGCCATTCCGCCTTCTGCTCGTCGGTGCCGAACAGCGAAATCGCGCCGGTGCCGAGGCCATGCATGGCAAAGGCGAAATCCGCCAGCCCGTCGTGGCGCGCAAGCGTCTCGCGGATGATGCAGAGGCTGCGCACGTCGAGCTTGCCGTCTTCTGCACCCGAATGTGTCAGGAAACCGGCAGCGCCGAGATCCGCTACCAGCTTGCGGCAGAGGGCATCCGTGTCGCCGTGATCGAGACGGGCAAGGTTTGCGGCCGCCCAGCTTTCCAGCTCTTCGGCGAGGGCCCGGTGCTTGTCTTCAAAAAAGGGCCAGTGAAGAAAGGATTTATCGGCCATCAGTCGCCCTCGAACACCGGTTTTTCCTTCTTGACGAAGGCCTCATAGGCGCGGGTGAAATCCTTGCCCTGCATGCAGATCGCCTGAGCCTGGGCTTCGGCCTCGATGGCCTGTTCCAGGCTCATCGACCATTCCTGGGCCAGCATCGTCTTGGTCATGGAATTGGCGAAGGTCGGCCCGGCGACGATGCGCTCGGCAAGCTGCATGGCGGTCGCTTCCAGCTCTGCCGCCTCGACCACCGAATTGAAGAAACCCCAGGCATGGCCTTCGTCGGCCTTCATTGCCCGGCCGAGATAAAGCAGCTCGGCGGCGCGGCCCTGACCGATGATCCGGGGAAGGATCGCGCAAGCGCCCATGTCGCAGCCGGCAAGGCCGACGCGGTTGAAAAGGAAAGCGACCTTGGCTTCCGGTGTCGCGACACGCAGGTCCGAGGCCATGGCCATGATGGCGCCCGCTCCGGCGCAGATGCCATCGACCGCGGAAATGATCGGCTTGCCGCAGTTCAGCATCGCCTTGACCAGATCGCCGGTCATGCGGGTGAAGGCCAGAAGCTCCTTCATGTTCATGCGGGTCAGCGGGCCGATGATGTCGTGAACATCGCCGCCGGAGGAGTAATTGCCGCCGTTCGGCAGGATCACCACCGCATGAACGTCGTCGGCATAGACGAGGTCGCGGAACCAGTCGCGCAATTCCGCGTAGCTCTCGAAGGTGAGCGGGTTCTTGCGCTCCGGCCGGTCCAGCGAGATCCGCGCGATACCGTCTGCGATCTCGCACCGGAAATGGGTTACATCACTACGCATCGCGTCAATCCTCTTCGCTCTGGTGGGTCAGGACCACGTCCAGAGTGCCTGAAAGCATTTCAATATCTTCCGCCGACAGACCTTCGAGCAGGGTGTTGATCCAGCCCTCGTGATGCTCCGCCAGCACCTCGAATTCCGCCCTGCCCTTCGGGGTAAGCCGCGCAACCTGCGCGCGGCGGTCGCCGGGGACGGCCACCCTCAGGGCCAGGCCTTCCTGGGTCAGCTTGTCGACAATGCCGGTGACATTGCCGTTGGAGACCTTCAGGAAGGTCGAAAGTTCGCTCATCTTCAGCCCGTCCGGGAACCGTGCCAGGGCGGACATGACGTCGAAGCGCGGCAGCGTCGTGCCGTGCCCGTCGCGCAGGTTGCGGCGGACTTCCGCCTCGATTCCGTTGACGGACTTAAGCAGCTTCAGCCAGACGCGCAGCCGCGCCTTGGAAAGGCTGTCGGGGGTCAGTTCGGGGGCGGACTTCATAGCTCGCCTCCGGCAAGGGTGAGGGCATGGCCGTTGACCGACATCGCCCCGTCGGTGCAGAGCCAGAGTGCGCTTTCGGCGACTTCCGAAGGCTGGATGAAACGGCCCTGCGGATTGTCTGCTTTCAGCGTGTCCATTGCCGCTTCCCGGCTCATGCCGGTCTTGGCAACGATGGTCTCTATCGAACGCTCCAGCATCGGGGTCTCGACGAACCCGGGACAGATGGCGTTGACGGTGATGCCGGTCTTCGCCAGCTCCCGGGCAAGCGAACGGGTCAGGCCGACGACGGCGTGCTTGGCGGCGCAATAGGCGCTGACATATGGGTAGCCGCGCAATCCGGCAGTCGAGGCAATCGCGATCATCCGCCCCCAGCCGTTCGCCTTCATGTCCGGCAGGGCCGCCTGCCAGACATTGAAAACACCCATAAGATTGACCGACATCATCGCCTGCAGATCGTCCGGAGTCGTCCTGGCAAAGGGAACGCTGGTGACCGACCCCGCGTTTGCGATGACCACGTCGACCGGCCCGGCCGCTTCCCGCGCCGCCGCAAAGGCAGCCTGAACGGCTTCCGGATCGGTGACGTCGCAGACCTGAAAGGGAAGGTTCTGTTCCGCCAGGCTTTTCTCCGTCCGGCCCATGATGGTGACCTTGGCGCCATTGTCTGCCAGGTACCGGGCACAGACGGCGCCGACGCCGCTGCCGCCGCCGGTGACGACGATATGACGGTCCGAAACACTCATACCTTCAGCATCTCCGCTTCCCGGTCCGCCAGACGCCACATCTGGTCACGGCCGGCAAGATAGGGCATCGGCCAGTCGGTGGCGTTGCGGTCGCCGATCTTGGCTGCCTCATGCAGCGTCCAGTAGGGATCGGCCAGATGCGGGCGGCCGACTGCCACCAGATCCGCCCGGCCCGCCAGCAGGATCGAGTTGGCGTGATCGGCCTCGTAGATGTTGCCGACGGCCATGGTCGGAAGCCCGCCCTCGTTGCGGATACGGTCGGAGAACGGCGTCTGGAACATGCGGCCGTAGACCGGCCTGGCCTTGACGGAGGTCTGTCCGGCGGAAACATCCACCAGATCGACACCGGCGGCCCGGAACAGCTTCGCGATTTCGACGGCGTCGTCCGGCGTGATGCCTTCCTCGCCCACCCAGTCGTTGGCCGAGAT